>NZ_JAFMNJ010000077.1:0-2966 GCF_017859255.1 Vulcanococcus sp. DEBay_Sum29NL08_54 | reverse complement strand
CCTGACTTTGCTGAGCGCCGGCGCGGCGGCGGCGAGATCGCCCATTACCGCTGCGAGTCCGCGGCATGAGTGACGCTCTGCCGCCCTGGAGGCCGCTCCTGCGCGGAGCGCGGCAGCGGGAAGGGCGGTCTCCCCAGGCCCGATGGCTCCAATTGGCCACCCTTGGAAGCGATGGGGCGCCTCGGGTGCGCACGCTGGTCTTCCGCGGCTGGGCCGGGGCCTGCCAACTGGATCTGCTGACGGATCGACGCAGCGAGAAGAGCGCTGAACTCAGCGCCGAACCCAGGCTGGAGCTCTGTTGGCTTCTGCCTAAGGCGAAATCACAATTTCGGCTCAGGGGTCATCGCCTCCTCCTGAACGCCGACGACGATCAGTCCGCCCGCAGCCAACACTGGCAACAACTCCATCCCGGAGCGCGGAGTCTCTGGGGCTGGCCCCAACCCGGAGCCCCTTTCGATCCCCTGGGGGACTTTCCCGAGGCCCTCGGTGATGCGGTCCCGCTACCGGAGACCTTTGAATTGGTGCGGATTGAGATCCAGCAGGTGGAGTTGCTGGAGCTGGTGGGCCACCCCCACCGGCGTCGCCGCTGGCGGCTGGATCAGGACTGGGCGGAAGAGTGCCTCAATCCTTGAGCTGATCCGCCAGATCCTGCAGGCGCTTCGCATTCACACCCAGGTCCGAATCGCCCAGACGTGAGACCGAGCGGGCCTGAAGCACCCCAGCAGTGGGATCGGCGTAGAGCTCGAGATCGTCGACGAAGCCAAACAGGGCACTCGTGGCCGTCGCGTGCAGGTAGCCGTTCCCCTCTTCGACGATCTCGGTGCGCGGGGTGGCCCGGATCACCGGGAGTAGAGATTGAAGGGCCGCCTCGGGATTGGCCACGGCCCAATCCACGCGGGCGCAATGGGCCGGACTGGGGCAGGGGGAGAGGGCGCCGTTCTGCACACCCAGGTCCTCCGGCACGGGACCCACCAGATGAAAGAGCCCCAGGGTGAAGACCAGCAGGAAGTGGGAGAACAGAGCCGTCATGGATTGGAGGGAGCAGCAACAGGAGCCGGGGTAGGGAGGGACTCTTCAATCCCCACATCGATCTCAGCAATCCAGAGCAGCAAGCTGCCGATGCAAGCCAGGGCTGCGATCAACAAGAGCCAACGATGACGGCGCATGGGCAGGCCTCCCCTCTCGCCATTGTGCTGGATACGACCAGGAACAAATGCCTATGGCGCCAGGGCTGGTCGACTTCCTAGGAAAGACCTGCGCTTTTGACGAAGAGACGCACCTCCGCCGGTCGATTGACCAGCGGAGTTTTTTTTGGCTTTTCTGCAGTCGCCAACCCTCCGTGGACAACATCTCGGGGCGATGGCATCAATGGATTGAGGTTGCTCTCTTCGTCAGACGCGCCTCAAACGGGGCGAGGTGCATCTCGCCCCACCCCACCCGTTCAGCGAGGCTGAGGAGACGTTGAGACCAGAGCCGTCCTCAACGCCGATGACCTCAGACCCATGACGACGCCCGACCTTCTGCTGGACGCCCTCCGCTCTATCCCAGGGATGGAGCCAGGGTCCAGACGGCTGGTGATCCTGATGAGCCAGCTCGGGGATTTCGATTCGCTGGAATACGCCCAGGCGCTTGCCCCCGTTTTGCCCAGGCTGGAGCAGGCCGGAATCAAGACCCTGGCGATCGGCATTGGTGACGAGGCCGGAGCCGAGCGGTTCTGCCAGTTCACCGGCTTTCCCCGGGGCAACCTCAGGGTGGAGAGCGAACCGAGGTTGCACCGCGCGCTTGAGCTCTACTCCGGCCTGCAGACGCCCGGCGGACCTTGGCCGGGGCTGCTGTTGATGTGTGCCGGCATCGGCTCACCGGGAACCTTGAGCGAGGTCCTGCGCGGCTACACCGGAGATCGCTCCGCGCCGCAGCGCTTCGAGAGTCCCCTCTTTCGCCTGGCGGGCGGCGAGGGATTCCAGCGGCCCTTTGAGCTCGCCACCGTGCGCCTGCGCAACATGACCGAGGTGCTGGGGAATTGGCGGACCTATGTCCCCCGTGATGACTTCATCACCCAACGCGGAGCCACCTTCCTCTTGGAGAGCGACGACTCCCTGCTCTATGAGCATCGGGACCAAGGAATGCTGGGCTTCTCCGCAACAATGAGTCGCCCGCTGTCCTTCTTGGATCCCTATCTGAGCTGAAAGACCGATGGTCTGGGACAGGATCCAGTCGGAGCGCCAACGGGGCAGGGACTACCAACCGCGCTTCCAACAGCGGCAGGTGATCGGAGCTTGGCTGGGTGCTCTGCTGGCCATTACGGCCCTGGGCCTGATCAGTCTCTGGAGCCACTACCCCCTGGTCGTGGCACCCTTCGGAGCCTCGACCGTTCTGCTCTTTGGCCACCCGTCCAGCCCCCTGGCGCAACCACGGAATGTGGTCCTGGGGAACACCGTGGCCGCCATCGTCAGCGTCGCCTGCGTCATGGCCTTCGGCGATGCCCCCTGGGTGATGGGCCTGGCCGTGGCCGTGACCATTGCCCTCGGACAAGTGCTGCGTTGCCTGCATCCACCGGCCGGGGCGGTGGCGCTTCTGGGGGTCCTGCTCAAGGCCCAGCCTGGATTCATCTGGATGCCCGTGCTCAGCGGTTCGCTGGTGATGATGCTGATCGCCGTGGCCTATAGCCGGCTGCAGCCCGGTGCGGAGCACTATCCGCATCACTGGCTCTGAGCCTCTGGGAGACTGTTGCGCCCGACGGCGCTGCCATGTCGCTCGATCAACTCAAGGCCTTCCTGGCTCGCCTTCAGGCCGATGAGGCCCTGAAGCAGCAGGTCCTGGCCGCCGCCACCGCCGATGACGTGGCGCAGATCGGCCTAAAGCTCGGCTTTGAGTTCTCCGGGGATGAACTGCTGCGGGTCTCCGGCAAGAAATTCGATCGGGTCACGGTCCATAAGAACGACATGCCCGGCGAATACAACTGAGCG
>NZ_JAFMNJ010000036.1:0-14174 GCF_017859255.1 Vulcanococcus sp. DEBay_Sum29NL08_54 | reverse complement strand
CGGTGGGCAGCAACTTCTGCAGAACAATGCTGCGCCTGCTGGCGGAACGCGAGCAGTTGGGTGTGGTGGCCGATCAGGTGGGATGTCCGACGTCCACCCTGGGACTCGCCCAAGCCTGTTGGCGGGCGCTTGCACTCGAGGAAATCGCTCCGCAGATCTTGCATTGGAGCGATGCCGGCGCGGCCAGTTGGTACGACTTCGCCGTCGCCATTGCTGAGCTCGGCGTGACGCACGGCTTGCTCACCCGGGTGGCCCAGGTGAAGCCGATACCGACCGCTGACTACCCCACCCCTGCCCAGCGCCCTGCCTACTCGCTGCTCGACTGCAAGGCGACGCGCGAGGCCTTGTCCCTGCAGCCCCAGCACTGGCGAGCGGCCCTGGAGCAGGTGCTGCTGCGCATAGCCTCCAATCCAGCCAGCACCCCAGCGTGATGACGGTTTCGCTTCCCAGCTCGATCCAGCGCGTGCTGGTGACCGGTGGGGCCGGGTTTATCGGCGGGGCTGTGGTGCGGCGGCTGTTGGCTGAGACCAGCGTCCAGGTCTTCAATCTCGATAAGTGCGGCTACGCCAGCGATCTCACGGGTATTGAGCAGTTTGGCGAGACAGCAGCGCAGCGCCATCAGCTGTTGCAGGTGGACCTCAGTGACCCTGAGGCCACCGCCGCTGCCGTGCGTCAGGCCGATCCCGATTTGGTGATGCACCTGGCTGCTGAGAGCCACGTGGATCGCTCCATCGATGGCCCTGGCGTCTTTGTCAGCAGCAACGTGCTCGGCACCTTCAACCTGCTCCAGGCGGCCCGGGCCCACTTCGAGCAGTTGCCGGCGGATCGTGCGCAGGCCTTTCGCTTTCACCACATCAGCACCGATGAGGTGTTCGGCTCCCTGGGTGAGCAGGGTCGTTTTTCAGAGACCACGCCCTATGACCCCCGTTCGCCCTACTCCGCCAGCAAGGCGGCCAGCGATCACCTGGTGAGCGCCTGGCATCACACCTATGGCTTGCCGGTGGTGCTGACCAATTGTTCTAACAACTTCGGCCCCTGGCAGTTCCCGGAGAAGTTGATCCCGGTGGTGATCCTCAAGGCCGTGGCCGGCGAGCCCATTCCTCTCTATGGCGACGGCGGGAATGTGCGCGATTGGTTGTACGTGGAGGACCACGTCGATGCGCTGTTGCTGGCGGCCACCCAGGGCCAGCCCGGCCGCAGCTACTGCGTCGGTGGCTACGGGGAGCGCACCAATAAGCAGGTGGTTGAGGCCATCTGCAGCCTGCTTGATCAGCGCTTGCCCCAGGGGGCTCCCCACTCCCGCCTGATCACCCCGGTGACGGATCGCCCCGGCCATGACCGCCGTTATGCGATTGATCCCGGCCGCATTGAGCAGGAACTGGGCTGGACGCCCCGCCATCCCTTTGAACAGGGACTGGCTGCCACGGTGGATTGGTACCTCGATCACCTGGGCTGGTGCCAGGCGATGCGGCAGCGCTCCGGTTGGACGGGAGAGCGCCAGGGCCTCTCAGCTGGGCAGGGCCGTCACTCTCAGTAGGCTGCCCGGAGCTCAAATCGGCTCTCTCCATGCTCAAGCTGCTGCTGGGTGACCCCAATGCCCGCAAGCTGAAGCGCTACCAGCCGATTGTCTCCGACATCAATCTGCTCGAGGAGGAGGTCGCCCCCCTCTCCGACGACGAGCTGCGCGGCTTGACGTCCGAATTCCGGCAGAAGCTCAGCAGCCTCCAGGACGATTGCCTTCAGCGGGGCCTCAGCCGCGAAGCCACCCTCGAGCGTGAGCGAAAGCTGCTGGATGAGTTGTTGCCCCAGGCCTTCGCTGTGGTCCGCGAAGCCGGCAAGCGCGTGCTCGGCATGCGCCACTTCGATGTGCAGCTGCTCGGCGGGATGATCCTGCACGACGGCCAGATCGCCGAGATGAAAACCGGCGAGGGCAAAACCCTCGTCTCCACGCTGCCCAGCTACCTCAACGCCTTAACGGGCCGCGGCGTTCATGTGGTGACCGTGAACGACTACCTGGCACGCCGGGACGCGGAGTGGATGGGTCAGGTCCACCGCTTCCTGGGGCTGTCGGTGGGTCTGATCCAGCAGGACATGGATCCCTCCAGCCGGCGCCTGAACTACGGCTGTGACATCACCTACGCCACGAACTCCGAGCTGGGGTTCGACTACCTGCGCGACAACATGGCGAATGACATCGCCGAGGTGGTGCAGCGGGACTTCCACTACTGCGTCATCGACGAGGTGGATTCGATCCTGATCGATGAGGCGCGCACACCCTTGATCATTTCCGGTCAGGTGGAGCGTCCCCAGGAGAAGTACCAGAAGGCGTCTGAGGTGGCGGCCCAGTTGGTGCGCGCTGCGGAGATGGGTAAGGACGGCATCGACCCTGAGGGTGACTACGAGGTCGATGAGAAGCAGCGCAGCTGCACCTTGACCGATGAGGGCTACGCCAAAGCCGAGCAACTCCTGGGTGTGGCTGACCTGTTCGATCCCCAGGATCCTTGGGCGCATTACATCAACAACGCCCTCAAGGCCAAGGAGATGTTCATCAAGGACGTGAACTACATCGTCCGCGGTGATGACGCCGTGATCGTCGATGAGTTCACCGGCCGGGTGATGCCTGGGCGCCGTTGGAGCGATGGTCAGCACCAAGCGATCGAAGCCAAGGAAGGACTGCCGATTCAGCCGGAGACTCAAACCCTCGCCTCGATCACCTACCAGAACTTCTTTCTGCTTTACCCCCGCCTGGCCGGCATGACCGGTACCGCCAAAACGGAAGAGGTGGAATTCGAGAAGACCTACAAACTCGAGGTCACGATCGTTCCCACCAACCGCACCCGAGCGCGTCAGGACTGGACGGACCAGGTCTACAAAAACGAAACGGCGAAGTGGCGGGCCGTGGCGCTCGAGACCGCCGAAGTGCACAAGCAGGGTCGGCCGGTGCTGGTGGGCACCACCAGCGTTGAGAAGTCGGAGCTGCTCAGCACCCTGCTGGCGGAGCAGCAGATTCCCCACAACCTGCTGAACGCCAAGCCGGAGAACGTCGAGCGCGAGGCCGAAATCGTGGCCCAGGCCGGCCGCACTGGTGCTGTGACCATCGCCACGAACATGGCTGGCCGCGGCACCGACATCATCCTCGGCGGCAACGCCGACTACATGGCCCGCCTGAAGCTGCGTGAGGTGCTCCTGCCTCGATTGGTGCGCCCGGAAGACGGCCATAAGCCTCCGGTGCCCCTGCAGCGAGCCCCTGAGGCCGCCCCTGGCTTTGGTGCTGCTTCAGCGACTGAATCAGCCAAGGCCCCCTCGGAAGCCAAGGCGATCGGCACCCTCTATCCCTGCACGCTTACGGACGGCACGGATCAGGCCCTCTCCGGTTTGGCCCACGATCTGGTCAAGGCTTGGGGGGATCGTCAGCTCAGCGTTCTGGAGCTGGAAGACCGCATCGCCCAGGCGGCAGAAAAGGCCCCGACGGAGGACGCCCAGATCCTGCAGCTGCGGGAAATGATCAAACGTGTTCGCAGTGAATTTGAGGTGGTGACCAAGTCGGAAGATTCGGTCGTTCGCGAGGCCGGTGGTTTGCATGTCATCGGCACCGAGCGCCATGAGTCCCGACGGGTTGATAACCAGCTGCGGGGCCGGGCCGGTCGTCAGGGCGACCCGGGCAGCACCCGCTTCTTCCTGTCCCTGGAAGACAACCTGCTGCGCATCTTTGGCGGCGACCGGGTCGCTGGCCTGATGAATGCCTTCCGCGTCGAGGAGGACATGCCGATCGAATCCGGCATGCTCACGCGTTCGCTTGAAGGGGCTCAGAAAAAGGTCGAGACCTACTACTACGACATCCGTAAGCAGGTCTTTGAGTACGACGAGGTGATGAACAACCAGCGCAAGGCCGTCTATGCCGAGCGCCGTCGTGTGCTCGAGGGACGGGAGCTCAAGGCGCAGGTGGTTGGTTACGGCGAGCGCACGATGCAGGACATCGTTGATGCTTACGTCAACCCTGATCTTCCGCCCGAGGAGTGGGATCTGGGCCGCTTGGTGGCCAAGGTCCAGGAGTTCGTCTATTTGCTGGAGGACCTCAAGCCTGAACAGCTCAGTGGACTCTCCGTTGATGAGCTCAAGGCCTTCCTGCAGGAGCAGCTACGCAACGCCTACGACATCAAAGAAGGTCAGGTGGAGCAGCAGCGCCCGGGCCTGATGCGTGAGGCCGAGCGCTTCTTCATTCTTCAGCAGATTGACACCCTTTGGCGTGAACATCTCCAGGCGATGGATGCCCTGCGGGAGTCCGTTGGCCTGCGGGCCATTGGTCAGAAGGATCCGCTGATTGAGTACAAGAACGAGGGCTACGACATGTTCCTCGAGATGATGACCGGCATGCGCCGCAACGTCATCTATTCGATGTTCATGTTCCAGCCGGCGCCCTCCGGAGCGGAAACCTCGGCTTAATTAATTGGTGGTTCCTGGGTTGTCCCCCAGGAACTCCAGAATTTCGCGGTCCATGAGGTTCTGCGCGGCGGCAGCCCTGCAGGGCTCATCCAGGGGTTTGCCCTCTGCCAGGTTGCGGAGGCAGTCCTGCGTGCGGGTGAGCTCCGTTTCGAGAGCGTCGATGCGCTCCATCAGGTTGCGAATCACCCGAGCCTCGGCGTCGGGAAGGGCGGAGTGGGCCAGGGGGTTCACGCGAACCCCGCTCTGGTGGACGACCCGTCCAGGAACGCCGACCACGGTGCTGTCCGGGGCGACATCACGCAGCACCACTGAACCAGCGCCGATGCGCGTGTTGGCACCGACTTCAATGGCGCCGAGGACCTTGGCCCCCGCGCCGATGACGACGTTCTCCGCCAGGGTCGGGTGGCGTTTCCCATGGGCCTTGCCGGTGCCTCCGAGGGTCACCCCCTGATAGAGCAGGCAGTTGTTGCCGACGACTGCCGTTTCGCCGATCACAACCCCCATGCCGTGGTCGATGAAGACCCCACGGCCAATCCGGGCACCGGGGTGAATTTCGATCCCGGTGAGCCAGCGTCCGACCTGGCTCAGCAGCCGAGCAGGCAGGGGCGCGACCCGCCAGAGCCGGTGACTGATCCGGTGCAAGGTCAGGGCATGCAGCCCCGGATAGCAGAACAGGATCTCGAACGTGCCACGCGCCGCTGGATCCCGTTCCTTGATGATCGCCAGGTCGGCTCGCAGCGCGTTCAGCATCGTTCCATCTTGCTGAGCAAGAGTTTGACCGAGGGGCCCTCGGTCATGCATGATCTCTAAGCCGGCGGTTGAGCCGCGGCGATTGCGGATGTAGCTCAGTGGTAGAGCATCTCCTTGCCAAGGAGAGGGTCGAGAGTTCGAATCTCTTCATCCGCTTGTGAAACAACAAGGCTGATTGCTCAGCTCATTGTTGCGAAATCAATTTCATTGCCTCTCCAGCCGAGTTCAGCTTGAGAGCAGCCCGATCTCTTTGCGCAGCTGGTCAATCGTTGCCGTCCCGAGGTAGCTCTGGGCGCAGTGCACCTGCGGCATACGCATCAGCTGAGAGCGGTTCTGGCGCAGGCTCTGCTCGACCAGCGGGAGGCTGGGGCGGTCGCAGAGCACATGGCTGGAGGCCCGCAGCAGGGCCAGCAGGCGACTGCTGACATCGGGGGTCGCGGTCATCAACAACAGTTCGTTGCCGCGCATGCTGTGCAGGATCACTTCAGCGGCCCGCAGGATGCCAGGGCTGATGCTGACCAGTCCCACGCAGCTGCCGGCGCGGAGGTCCTTCAGCAGGTCCAGCTCGTGGCGGAAGTCATTGAGATCCACGGGTACGGCCCGCACACCATGGCGTTTGGCGATCTCCTCCACGGGCTGCAGGAAGTAGCGGCTGGTGACCACCGTGCCGTTGCTGGAGTTCTCGAGCACCGCCTCCAGTTCCTCCATCGGAACGACCTCGACCGGGGCATCCAGGTGGGGGGTGAGCTCCTCGGAGATCAGCATTGAGGCGCCGATGTCCTCCCGCGGGGTGCTCACCAGCACCCGGGCGCCGCAGCGCAGCCGCCAGTCGATCTCACGGGTCAAGAGCTCCCGGGCCTGCTGCAGGGTGCAGCCGGCGTTCAGCAGGCCATCCACGCTCTGCCTGACCTCGCGGTCGATGTCAGGAAGGTGCCGTCCACGGGGACCCGGCGGTGGCTTGATTTCCCGTGGGTTCTGTTGATCGCGGACGTAGATGCCCGAGCCGGCCATGGCCTCCACCACGCCGTCGTTTTCCAGCTGCCGGTAGACCTTGCTGATGGTGTTGCGATGCAGGCCGGTCTGCATCGCCAGTTGGCGCGTACTGGGTAGTCGATGGCCTGGCGGGAAGTGCCGCGCCGCAATCGCAAAGCAAATCTGGTTGTACAGCTGGCTCGAGGCCGGGATATCGCTGTCCTGCTGAATGTGGAACCGCACGCCCGAGTGGCACAAGCTGTTCGGGCCACCTTACGGACCTTTGTTCCCGGTGACAATTGCATTGTTGGCATAAAAGCCTGTGCCGGTTTCCAAGAGCGCGAATGCGATGACCATTGAGGCCAGCTGGGTTCAGATCTCTGTTCCAGCAGCAGCGGGTGTGACAGCCACGGTCATGCCGGGCTGGTGGGTTCTGCCTGAGCAGCCTCGCGGGGCGGTCTTGGTGCTGCCAGAGGTGTTTGGAGTGAACAGCTGGGTGCGCAGCGTGGCGGAGCGGTTGGCCCAGGAGGGTTACGCAGCCCTAGCCCTGAGCACCTTCTCGCGCTCTGCTCCCGATTTGGATGTGGGCTACGACGAGGCAGGTTTGGCCGCTGGCCGTGAGCACCGTGACCGTGTGACGGCCGAGCAACTCCTGGCGGACGTCCAAGCCGCTGTCGATTGGATCCAGCAGTCCCATCCTTCTTTAAGCCTCGGCTGCGTGGGCTTTTGCTTTGGCGGTCACCTGGCGATGCTGGCTGCGACGAACCCGGCGATCGCAGCCACCTGTGATTTCTATGGAGCTCGGGTCTCGTCCTTCAAGCCTGGTGCGGTTGAGAAGACAACCCTGTCGGTCGTGCCTGAGGTTGCAGGGCGACTCTGGTGCTTCTGCGGTGATCAAGATCCCTTGATGCCCGCTGAGGAGTTGCAGGCCATTGATCAAGCCCTGCGCTCAGCGGATACCGAAGGGAGTCGCCACCGACTGGTTGTGGCAGCTGGGGCCGGTCACGGATACATGTGCCAGGCCAGAGCAGATTTCCACCCTGAGGCAGCTGCCTCGGGATGGAATCAGATGCTGGAGCTCTTCGCTGAGGCGCTCTAGCCTTCGGCCTTGGCTGCCGCCTGACGAGGGGTCTCGATCGTGCGCACCGCTTTGCTGGCAGCAGCCTCGGCCTCTTTCTCTTTGGCCAGGGGTGTTTTGCGCGGGCTGAGGAACATGATCATGTTCCGGCCCTCACGCTTGGGCTCCTGCTGAATCTCGGCCTTTTCCTCGAGGTCCTTGGCCATGCGGCGCAGGAGCTGTTCGGCCAGGGCGGTGTGCTGGATCTCCCGTCCGCGGAAGATCACGGTGCACTTGACCTTGTCACCTGCTTTGAGGAAGCGAGAGGCCTGACCGAGCCGCACGTCGTAGTCGTGCTGGTCGATCTTGTAGCGCATCTTGACCTCTTTAACTTCGGTCTGGTGCGACTTTTTCTTGGCTTCTTTGGCTTTCTTTTCCTGCTCGAATTTGAACTTGCCGTAGTCCATGATCCGGCAGACCGGTGGGTCAGCCTTCTCACTCACCAGGACCAGGTCCAGCTCACGGTCCTTCGCGACGTCGAGCGCTTCTTCCCTGGTGATCACTCCTAGCTGACTGCCGTCGGCATCGACCACCCGGAGCTGGGGGTAATTGATGCGGTCGTTGATGTTGGGGAGCTCCCGAACAGGAGCACGGCGGTCAAAACGAGGACGGGGTGGCATTCAGACGGGCGAGAGGACGGAAAAACAGTTGCTGTTCACCGTTCACCCTAGGACGTGCTCGATCGCCGACAAGGCCCGCTTCAAGGGATTGTCCTCTTGGCCTGGTGCATCCAGCCATAGGGGTTGATGCTGCCGGCGAAACCAGGTCTTCTGGCGCTTGGCGAACTGCTGGGTGCGCTTGGTGGTCTGCTCAATGGCTTGCTCTTCGGTCAGCTCCCCCCGCAGTAGGGCTCCAGCTTCCGCATAGCCAATGGTGTCCAGCAGGGCGCAGCCCTGCCCATAACGTTCCAGAAGCCCTCGGGTCTCTGCAACCAAGCCATCGGTGTACAGCGCCCGACTGCGCTGGGCAATGCGTTGCCTGAGGTTGCTGGGGTTGAGACCCAGTTCCAGGACCCGCCAGGGCGGCGGATTGGAGCCCTGCTGTTGGCTCAGGGGGCGACCGGTGGCATAGAGCACCTCAAGGGCGCGCTGTGTGCGCACGGCGTCATTGGCCATGATCCGCCCAGCGGCGTCTGGATCGGCTTGGCGCAGCAGGGCGTAGCACTGGCTTTGGCCCAGCGCCTCTAGGTCCGCCCGCAATTGAGGTTGCGGAGGGACCGCTGGCGGAGTCATCCCTTGGGTGATGGCCTTGATGTACAGGCCGCTCCCGCCCACAAGGAAAGCAATTCCCCGCCGCTTGTGTTCCGCTTCGATCGCTCGATCGGCTTCCTGGCGGAACTCCTGAAGGTTGATCGGTTCGTCAGGCGCCCGCAGGTCCAGCAGCTCATGGCGAACGGTGGCTCGCTGCTCGGCAGTCGGTTTCGCGGTGCCGATCGTCATCTCCTTGTACAGCTGCCTGGAATCGACAGACAGGACTGCGAGATCCAGGGCCTGGGCGATCTCGATGGCCAGGGCGGTTTTGCCGCTGGCCGTTGGCCCCATCAAGGCGATGACGAGGGGCTGGCTGGAGGGACTCATCAGCGCACTTTGCCGGTTGACAGCAAATGGAGGGGTGCCCCCCTTGCTGAAATTGCCCCTCAGCGAGCCCTGCAAGCGCCTCTATTGCAACAGTGGTAGATTGCCCCTCAAAGGCTGGTCTTTGCTCGGCTTTTCGCCCTTGTCGAGCCTCCTGCGGGAGAGGTTCAGCTCCTGCAGGATTCCATGAGCGAAGCCACGAAAGTTCAGGCTGCCTACGGCGCCGAGCAGATCCAGGTCCTGGAGGGCTTGGAGCCGGTCCGTAAGCGCCCTGGCATGTACATCGGCTCGACTGGGCCGAGGGGCTTGCACCACCTGGTTTATGAGGTGGTCGACAACTCCGTCGACGAGGCCCTAGCGGGGCATTGCAACGAGATCCGGGTTGCGATCGAAGAGGACGGCAGCTGTTCCGTCAGTGACAACGGTCGGGGCATTCCGACTGATGTCCACCCGAAAACTGGCAAGAGTGCCCTCGAAACCGTTCTGACGGTGCTGCATGCCGGTGGCAAGTTTGGAGCTGGCGGCTACAAGGTTTCGGGTGGTCTCCACGGCGTTGGTGTGTCCGTGGTGAACGCCCTCTCTGAGTGGGTTGAGGTTGTTGTTTATCGCCAAGGCAAGGAACACCGGCAACGCTTTGAGCGGGGTGCGCCGATTGGCACCTTGGCGATTGAGCCCGCAGCGGATGCCAGCCGGACAGGCACCACGGTGCGTTTCAAGCCGGATCTTGAAATCTTCACCGTTGGGATCGAGTTCGACTACAACACCCTCTCAGCACGTTTGAGGGAGCTGGCCTACCTCAATGGTGGGGTCAAGATTGTGTTTCGTGATGAGCGTCCTGCTGCGCGCAATGCAGAGGGTGAGGCCCACGAAGAGATTTATCACTACGAAGGCGGCATCAAGGAATACGTCGCCTACATGAATGCGGAGAAGGACGCTCTGCATCCCGACATTATCTACGTCAATTCAGAAAAAGACGGAGTACAAATCGAGGCTGCACTGCAATGGTGCGTCGATGCCTACTCCGATAACATCTTTGGCTTTGCCAACAACATCCGAACCGTTGATGGTGGCACTCACATTGAGGGTCTTAAGACGGTCCTGACTCGGACACTCAATACCTTTGCCAAAAAGCGAGGCAAGCGGAAGGAATCGGACTCCAACCTCGCCGGTGAAAACATCCGGGAGGGTTTGACCGCTGTGTTGTCGGTCAAGGTTCCCGAGCCGGAGTTTGAGGGTCAGACCAAGACCAAGCTCGGCAACACCGAAGTGCGCGGCATTGTCGACTCTCTGGTCGGTGAAGCCCTGGGCGAATACCTCGAGTTCAATCCTTCCGTGATTGACCTGATCCTCGAGAAAGCGATCCAGGCGTTCAATGCTGCTGAAGCGGCTCGACGGGCCCGTGAGCTGGTGCGCCGGAAGAGCGTCCTTGAGAGCTCAACCCTGCCGGGCAAGTTGGCCGATTGCTCGTCCCGCGACCCGGGTGAGTCCGAGATTTACATCGTTGAGGGTGACTCCGCAGGTGGCTCCGCTAAGCAAGGGCGGGATCGTCGTTTCCAGGCCATTCTTCCGCTGCGGGGAAAGATCCTCAACATCGAAAAAACGGACGACGCCAAGATCTACAAGAACACGGAGATTCAGGCGCTCATCACAGCCCTTGGTTTAGGTATC
The DNA here is from genome assembly GCF_017859255.1 of Vulcanococcus sp. DEBay_Sum29NL08_54. Classification (NCBI taxonomy): domain Bacteria; kingdom Bacillati; phylum Cyanobacteriota; class Cyanophyceae; order Synechococcales; family Synechococcaceae; genus Vulcanococcus; species Vulcanococcus sp. DEBay_Sum29NL08_54. The sequence goes on along the minus strand of NZ_JAFMNJ010000036.1, from coordinate 3,650 downwards.
AAAGGCGAAGAATTTGATGACAAGAATCTCCGCTACCACCGCATCGTGATCATGACCGATGCCGACGTGGATGGCGCTCACATCCGCACCCTGCTGCTCACCTTCTTCTATCGGTACCAGAAGTCGCTGGTGGAAGGCGGCTACATCTATATCGCTTGTCCGCCGCTCTACAAGGTGGAGCGCGGCAAGAACCACACCTATTGCTACAACGAAGCTGACCTCAAAACCACGATCGAAGGCTTCGGCGAGAAGGCGAATTTCACGATCCAGCGCTTCAAGGGTTTGGGCGAAATGATGCCCAAGCAGCTGTGGGAAACCACCATGGATCCCTCCACCCGCATGATGAAGCGCGTTGAGATCGCAGACGCCGCCGAAGCCGATCGCATCTTCACGATCCTGATGGGCGACAAGGTGGCCCCCCGCCGCGAATTCATCGAAACCCACAGCGCCGAATTGGATCTGGCCCAGCTGGATATCTGATGGCGGCCCAGCCTTACGCCAGTTTGCGTTGGGGCGCCATCTTGGCTTTTGCCCTGTTTGCACCGGTGGCCCTGCCGGCTGGTGGTGGTGAGCGCCGGCAGGCTGAGATTCGGCGCCGGTGCGCCAGTGATCCCTTCTTCAGCACGACCAAGGGATGCCTGCAGGCCTCCCCAGAGCGCCAGGCTCCTGTCTTGGCCCAGGTCCCTGTGGATTCTCCGATTGAGGTGCTGAGGACCTGGCGCAATCAGCGTGGGGAACGCTGGTTGCAGGTCAAGGTTGCGTCGCGGCGTGGCTGGATGGCGGCGGCCTAGGCCAGATGCGCGACGCCCTGTTGGTTGCGATCGGAGCCGTACCAGGTGCCTGGCTGCGCTTTCGCGTGGTCAATCACCTGGAGCCGATGCTTCCCCGAAAGCACTGGGGGACATTCACGGTGAATGTCATCGCTTGCTTTGCCTTGGGCTTGGTGGCTGCGTTGGTGAGCCGTTGCGGCCCGGATCAACGTCTTGGCTTGCTGCTGGCCACCGGGTTTTTGGGCAGCCTCAGCACCTTCTCCACCTTCAGCGTTGAATTGCTGCAGGGCCTTAGGGCCGGCCTGGGCAAGGAGGTGGCGCTGTTGGCCCTGGGCTCTGTCGTGGCCGGAGTCCTGGCGGTCTTGGCGGGGGTGGCGATTGGTGGCTGATCGTCAACTCCGCTTTGCCTTGAAGGAGCTGGCCTTGGTGGGCTGCGGCGCGGTGCCGGGTGCCTGGCTGCGCTGGCAGAGCGGCGTCCACTTGGGCCCTGTCCTTGGCGGCAGTGCCGTCTCCGATCTGCTGGTGAACCTGATCGGTTCGTTGATCCTTGGCTTCTTGGCGGGTCCGATGCCCCGGCGCCCCAGCTTGTTGCTGCTGTTGGGGATTGGTTTCTGCGGCTGCCTGACCACCTTCAGCAGCTGGATGCTGGATGTGGTCAAGCTGCTGCAAGCCGGTCAGCCCGTGTTCGGGCTCCTGCTGATCGTTGTGAGCCTGCTGTTGGGGCTGGCGTGTGCGGCGGCTGGTTTTCAGCTCAGCCGCCGCGTCTTCAACGCCTAGGCGAGGGCGGCTTCGATGGCGCCCTTGAGCTCAGCGGAGTCGGGCTCGACGTTGCTCTTGAAGCGCTTGAGCACGGTGCCGTCCTTGCCGATCAGGAACTTCTCGAAGTTCCAGGCCACGGCACCTGCGGGCTCAGCTTGCGTGAGGGTGCTGAAGGGGGCCTCGCCGATGGCCACCTTGGCGTAGACGGGGAAGGTCACGCCGTAGGTGGTCGAGCAGAACTGCTTGATCTCATCAAGGCTCCCAGGCTCTTGGGCGCCGAAGTCGTTGCAAGGGAAGGCGATCACGCTGAACCCCTGGCTGCCATAGCTCTCTTGCAGGGCCTGCAGACCGGCGTACTGGCGGGTGAAACCGCAACGGCTGGCGACGTTGACGGCCAGCAGGACCTGACCATTGAGGTCGCCGAGGCGTTGCTGCTCGCCACTGCCGTTGGTCACCACAACATCGTTGACGCTGATGGCCATGGAATTGATCCGGGGGAGGCCGGACCCTAGCGGCCCTGCCCCATAAACTCGGCGTGTTGCAGCTGAGGGGCCATGGGTGAGGCGTCTACTGCAGCGATGAATCCAGAGGTGTTTATCCAGGAGCTGCGAGGGCTTCTGGAGGCAGGGAATTACGACGCGGTGAAGCTGCTGCTGCAGCCCGTCCAAGAGGTGGATATCGCCGAAGCGATCGGCGGTCTGCCGCGCACGCTTCAGGCCCTGGCCTTTCGGCTCCTGCCCAAGGACGAGGCGATCGCGGTTTACGAGTACCTCGAGCCCACGGTTCAGCAGACCCTGCTGGAGCGTTTGCGCTCCAGTGAAGTCCTGGAGCTGGTGGAAGAGATGTCCCCCGATGACCGGGTGGATCTGTTCGACGAGTTGCCGGCGAAGGTGGTCCGTCGCCTATTGGCGGAGCTCAGTCCGGCGGAGCGTCGGGTGACGGCCCAGCTCCTGGGTTACGAACCGGAGACCGCTGGTCGTCTGATGACGACTGAGTTCATTGACCTCAAGGAGTTCCACAGCGTTGCCCAGGCGCTCACGATCGTGCGCCGCCGGGCCCGGGACACCGAGACGATCTATGCCCTCTACGTGACGGATGCCTCCCGTCACCTCACCGGGATCTTGTCCCTGCGGGACCTGGTGGTGGCGGATCCAGAGCAGCGGGTGGGCGACGTGATGACCCGTGAGGTGGTGAGCGTCGGAACCGACACCGATCAAGAGGAGGTGGCGCGGGTGATTCAGCGCTACGACTTCTTGGCGGTCCCGGTTGTTGACCGCGAGGAGCGGCTGGTGGGAATCGTCACCGTCGATGACGTGATCGACGTGATCCAGCAGGAGGCCACCCGGGACCTCTACGCCGCCGGTGCCGTGCAGGCCGGCGATGAGGACGACTATTTCCAGAGCAACCTGTTCAGCGTGGCCCGGCGCCGGGTGGTTTGGCTGTTGGTTCTGCTGATCGCCAACAGCGGCACCGCTGCGGTGATCGCGTCGATGGATGGAGTGCTCAAGCAGGTGGTGGTCCTGGCGGCCTTCATTCCCCTCTTGATTGGCACCGGGGGCAATGTCGGTGCCCAGAGCTCCACGGTGGTGATTCGCGGCCTGAGCACCCAGCGCATCCAAAGCCTGGGCCCTGCCTTGGCCATTGGCCGAGAAGCGATTGCTGGGGCCCTGCTGGGCCTGTTGATGGTGCTGGTGGTGGTGCCCTGGACGGCCTATGTGAGCGGCGGCAACTGGCTCGTGGCCTCGGCGGCTGGGATCAGCCTGGTGGCGATCACCACCTTGGCGGCGACCGCTGGAGCGGCGTTGCCGCTGTTGTTCAACAGCCTCGGCTTGGATCCGGCTCTCATGTCGGCGCCGTTTATCGCCACAGCCACCGACGTGGCGGGGGTCTTCATCTACCTGCAGACCGCCAGTTGGTTGCTGACTCGGGCCTCTGGCTAAGGGATTTGGCTTCCTGAGAGTCGCTTTACACTTCTTCAGGGTAGGCTTTACATCAGTTCACGTTTCGAGCCGTGGTCGTCGCAATCGCTTCGAGCCGACCCGCTGCAGCGGACCGAGAGACCGCCTTGGCCGGTGGAACGGACCTGGTGCGCTCGTATCTGCGGGATATCGGCCGTGTGCC
>NZ_JAFMNJ010000076.1:0-3028 GCF_017859255.1 Vulcanococcus sp. DEBay_Sum29NL08_54 | reverse complement strand
TCCAGGGCATCGCCGACGGGTACGTTCACTCCGATCCGTCCACCGCCGTACTGGTTCCCTAAGCCATGCATCACATAGGGAGCCAAGGAGAGATGGATGGAGCGCTCCCCGAGGTTCACAACGGGAATGCCCACCCGCGCGATCGCAAAGCCCAGGCTGTCCTCGCAGTTGTCTGAGGGGATGCCGCCATTGGCACTGAACTGCCAGCGGTTGCGCTCAATCTGACCGCCGACGGCGATCTGGGAGTGGAAGCAGCCGGGGATCTGCCAGCCGTCGTAGCCCACCAGGAGCGTGTTGGAGCTTTGGTTATTGGGGTCGTACCAGGTGTAGCCCACTTCGCTGCTGGCACCCCAGAAGCCATCGAAGTTGCTGGATCCCGTGCTGTAGCTGTACAGCAAGGAACTGCTGTTCTCTTGGATGATCGGCGTGAAGAAGCTCAGGTCGCCCAGGACCAGACCAGCCGCTTGGCCCAGGGTGGTTCCGCCTGCATTGCTGCCCCAGGCACTCGATCCCAGGCCGACCACGGGGCTCAGGCTCGGGTAGGTGGAGAGGATATTGATCTCCTCTTCTGCCGCCATCGCGGTCTCGATCGCTGCGGCTTCGCCAACAGTCGCGGTCCCGGTCAGCACAGCCAGGTCGTAGCCGCCGTCCTCGGTGCTGCTGAGCACATAGGTCGTGCCGCGAACGCCCAAGACCTTGCTGCCGAGGCAGCTGGCCTGAGGGCCATTGACCAGCACGCGTCCACTGTTCAGGCGGAAACACTCCTGGCCCAGGGTGATCAGGCTGTTCTGACCCAGGAAGCCGATGGCTCGCTTGTCAAAGAGGAGTTCAGTCCGGCTGGAGCCGGTGCTGATTTGTTGTCCGCGATCGGCCGTCTGGTTGACCTTGGCCTGTTGTTTGTCGATGTAGACCTCGCGTCCGTCGATGATCCGGCGGACCGTGGCGCTGTCAAAGGGTGCGGCGAGGGCACTGCCCATGAGCAGTGGAGCCACAGCCAGACCTTGAATCAGGCGTCTGCTGAGACCCATCACTGCACCCTGTGGTGGACGCATTCAACTTCGATCAGCTGCCTTGGGCACAGGGTTGGTGACGCTTGCCAGCGCGTACACGTGTTGGGCGGTCTGGCCTCGGATCTCGAAGCGGCCCAAGTCCTCGAGGGGCCACTGGTCACGCACTAAGTCGGCGACCCCCTGACTCATCACGATCGTCCGCTGGCACTGTTTGGCGACGGCTTCCAGGCGGCTGGCGGTGTTCACCGCATCTCCGATCACGGTGTAGTCCATGCGGCGGCTGGAGCCGATGTTGCCGCTAATCACAGTGCCAAAGCTGAGCACGATCACCTGCTGCCAGCTGGTCTCGCCCTGTTGCTCCCAGGTCTGGTTGAGGCTGCGTAGGCGAGCTTCGATCTCCAGTGCGGCTTCGATGGCGGCTGAGGCCTCCGCTTGGTTGCCGCGGTGGATGGGGGCTCCAAACACCGCCAGGGTGGCGTCGCCGATGAACTTGTCCACCGTGGCGCCTTGCCCGTGCAGCGCCTCAACGACTTCGCTGAAGTAGACGTTCAGCCGCTCCACCAGCTCGACCACCCTGCCGCTGCTGGACATGGCTTGGGTGTAGGCCGTGAACCCCCGGATGTCGGTCATCAGGACAACGACCTCGGTCAGCTTCCCCCCCAGCAAGCCATCAGCTTCTTCCGGTTGATTGGCGATCTCGCTGGCCACCGCAGGTGAGAGATAGCGGCTCAGGCTGCGTTTGAGCCTGCGGCGATTGAGTTGCAGATTGACGGTGGCCTCCGCGCTGCTCACCACACCGACAGCGAGGGTTCCAAGGGACAAGCTGATGACGCGCAGGGCGATTCCCCCCTGGCTGATCAACAGGACGCCGCTAACCACAAGGGCTGCAGCGATCGCACCTGTGATCCCCAGGCGCCTCAGGGGCCGAGTCCAGCGCTGACTCAGTAGACCGACCCCAATCACGCTCGCTCCTGTGAACAGCGACCAGGCGATCGAGCGGGGCTGGAGCCAGAGCACTCGTTGCTCAAGGCGGTTGCCTAATTCGGTGGCATGAATTTCCACCCCGGGCATGCCTTCCGTTCCGGCAAAGGGGGTGTGATGCAGGTCCTGGAAGATCGCTGCCGTGGGGCCAACGAGCACCAAGCGATTGCGCAAGCGGCCCGAGGCGTTCAGGTGTTGATAGCTACGGGGCTCCAGCAGTTCCCAAATCGGGATGGTCTCGATCGTGCGCGGTGGTCCGTAGGGGTCCAACAGCGGCGTCCAACCGGTCCTGGTCGTCGTCTCAATGGTTGGCTGGCTGCTCTGTTGCAGCAGGGCCGAGCCCAGGCTTGGTGGCACCTGGGGGCCCAGCGTCTGGCGCAGTTGCTCGGCGTAGTGATCTGGGCGAAGACGAATCGAGCCATCGGGGTTCAGGAACCCATTCAGCAGTCCCTGGGGTACTTGCGCGAGCGGTTGAACCGGGCTGGCCAGGCTCAATCCCGCGACTGAGCCGCGGCTTTCCAGCACCTGCGCTCCGAGGACGACCTTGCCGCGATGTTTCCTGAGTCCTTGTGCGAAGGCCTGGTCGTCAGCAGGTCCGTACCCACTGGGGGTATCGAAGAGCAGGTCGAAGCCCACCGCTTTGGCGCCGCTCTCAAAGAGCCGGTCCAGAACCAGTGCATAGATGGCCCGGGGCCACGGCCAGCTCTGCAGGCGTTGCAGTTCCGCTTGCTCGGCCAGGTCGGCATTGGCGGTTTGTTGCAGGCTGAAGTCGTCAATCGCGACGATTGCCAGTTCAGGTGGGGCCGGCCGGGGGCCTCTGAGCTCCTGACTGATCTCGGTGAGCTGATACTCCGCTTGCTCGAGCGGTTCCGGCCACAACCAAGGTGCCGCCGCACTAAGGACTCCCAGTCCCAGGATCAGGCTCTTGCGCCGTAGCCAACCTCCAATGGATGTCGTAGCCAGGCGTGTCATCAACCCGTCCTTAGCTCTGCAGGTAGGTCGTTTGCCTCAGGCTCGTCTCCAGGTGATCCATCAAA
>NZ_JAFMNJ010000035.1:0-14971 GCF_017859255.1 Vulcanococcus sp. DEBay_Sum29NL08_54 | reverse complement strand
CGATCTCCGTGCCGTTCTCATCGGGGTGCAGGTGCACCTGGGCGTTGGCGGGTTGGCCCAATCCCAAGGCGATTACCCCGCCGATCAGCAGGGAGAGGGCAACACGAAGTAGTGCCATAACACCATTGCTCTGAGGCCAGCGTATGGAACCGAGTTGTGGTTCCGCTTAGCCCCGCTCCGCCCCCGGGATCCGCTGCCAGTCGGTGTGGGTGGCCCAGACCCCCCAGATGGCCATGGCCCGCAGGTAGTGGCAGGCGCGGAAGGTGTTCACGGCCGTGATCGCCTCGGGGGTGCGGAACTGCAGGCCGCCGGAATACACCTGGTTGACCACCGCTGAGGTGATCGCCAGGGCGGTCTCGGTCTCGCCCATCAGCCGGAAGTAACTGGCGATGCCGAAGTTGATCCCGGTCCAGACCTCCAGCGGGTGGGTGCCGTTGGGATCCAGGGGGGTGCCATCGCGGCGCAGGCCATTGGCAACGCCCAGGCTGCCGCCCTCGAACTTCTCGAAGCAGGAGTCCTTGACGGCATTGAGGGTGCTGCGGCTGTTGGCCTCGCTCACCACCGGCTCCAGGCCCAGCAGGCGGGCATAGAAATCGCCGCAGAGCTGATCAGCCATCACCACCGGCGTGCCGCTCTCGGCATCGATGTCGTAGTACTCGCCGTTCCAGAGGAGCCTGTCGAAGTTCCCCCGCGCCTGCGCCAGCCAACCACTGAATTCCTGTTGCTCGGCCGAGGTGTCTAGGCCGGTGCTGAGTTGCAGCTGCTGGGCGATCGCCAGGGCGGCCTCGAGCGCCGCAATCCAGAGGGCGCCGCAGTAGGCGCTGACGCCCTTGAGCGGCCAGTCATCAAAGGTCTGATCCGGAGCGCCGCCGTTGTCGGGTAGGCCGTCGTTGTTGATGTCGAAGGTCTTGAGATAACGCAGGGCTTCCACCGCGGCCGGCCAGCAGTCCGCCAGGAAGCGCAGGTCCTCGCCGTTGGGGGCGAGCTTGAAGGTGCGCCAGACCTGCAGCACGTAGTCGCTGGCGAGGTCCTTCCAGAGGTTGCAGTCCTGGTAGGCCGTGTAGTTCGTGGCATCCCAGGGCTTTTCGTTCGGCGCCCCCAGGTCATGGGGTGTGGCGCCTTTGACCTTGCGGGCGGCTTCCACGCGCCCCTTGCCCTGGGTGAAATACCAGCCGATCGGCCGTGGCGTGGCATCGGCCGCGGGGATGGCCCGGGCAAAGCTGCGCAGCACCGCCTTGTCGAGCTCCGGCCAGAGCTGCAGCAGCGCCAGGGAGCCATAGAGCCGCACGTCCAGGCTCTCGTACCAGGCGTAGTCCAGGCACTCCAGCACCCCGAATCGGCCGACGGGATCTTCGCGGCTGGCGGCACTCCAGAGGCTGCCGCCGCTGCAGAGGTCGTAGAGCTCGTTGAAGAGCGCCATCCGCAGCGGCTCGGGCAGATCACTGCGCTCCAGCACCGGTTGTTGCCAGGCCTCGATCTGTTGGCGCCAGCTGCGCCAGTCCCGCAGACCTTCGGCGGCGATGGCGGCGGCGTTCTTGCCGCTGGCGCCAAAGAAGTCGGTGTAGCGCCGCAGGGCACTGGTGCCGGTGGCGAAGGCCGTGACCGGCAGGTCCCAGCTGATCACCACCGGGATCTCGATGCTCTGGCCGGGCTCCAGGCGGCAGCGCACCGCCAGGGCCGCGCTGACGGGCTCGGCTGCTCCACTGCGGCGGTTGTTATTGCTCTCGGGGATCGAGCCATCGCGGCTGAAGCTGCCCCAGAGCTCCGAGCCGTCGCCCTGGGGATTCCAGCGGCTGCAGCGTTGGATGCTCACGCCGGCTTGCTCCTGCGTCGCGATGCACCACTGCCCTTCCCCTTCGGCGACCGGAGAGGAGACATCACCCCCTAGGACGACTCCCTTGAGCGAGCCGTCGTCGATCCAATCGTTGCGATGGCCCTCGCTCTTGCCGATGGCCGGGGCGTAGTTGTGCTCGGGGCTGCCGTCATCGCGGAAGTGCACCTCTGCCGATGAATCGGTGTTGGTGAACCAGCCGCAGGTGTTGCGCCAGCTCAGCATCAGCGAGAGGTCCAGGGCCTGGCGCGTGGGGTTGCGCAGGGTCCAGACGAACGTCGCCAGCGGGTAGCTGGTCTGCTGATAGTTGCCGGGGAGGATCGGGCTGAAGGCCTCGCAGCTGACCTCGGCCTCGAAGACCCCTTGGTAGTGGCTCCAGCTCAGCGGATAGCGCGCGGCGTAGGTGCCGGTTTGGCGTTGCTCACTGCTGGCGGGATACCAGCTCCAGCTGGAGAGGGGGTCTGCGGCTTCGGGGCGTGAGTCATCCCGGTTGGGCTTCACCGCCAGGGCGTGGGCCCGTTGCTCTGTCCCGTTGCTTTCAAAGAGCGAGAACTGGCAGTCGGGCAGCACGCCGAACCAGTGCTCGCCGCCATCGAGGTGCCAGAGGTTGAAGGAGCCATCAGGGGCGCGGCCGATGCAGCCGGCGCCAAAGCCGCCGAGGGGCATCCCATGGTTCGGGCCGTCGTCCAGGTTGCTGGCGTAGCGAACGGTGTAGGGCGACGCCCAGCCCTGACCGAAGGCTCGGCTCCAGCTTGCGGCCGGGGGCTGCCAGGTGGAGGGGCGTGAGGCGCGACTGAGGCCGGTGCGGCGCAGCAGGGACTTCAGGGCGGAGAGGCCGAGGCGCGCCATGGGGCAGCTAATAGTGCCGCCAGCTTGTCAGAGTTGAGAGGGGTTGGCCCGTTCGTTGGCCTCCTGTTCCACCAGGGCATCCAGGGTGGCGGCGGAGCGCACCAAGGCCTGGTAGCGCTGCACCACCCGGCGGTTGCGCTCCAGCCAGCCAGCGGGGTTGCCTTGGGCCACGGCCAGGCTGCCGCTGTTGTCGTCATCCAGCAGGTCCAGGTCGCCCTGTTGCGCGATCAGGGCGACGACCAAGTCATGCAGGCGTTGACGGCGATCGGAGGGGTTCATCGCTCAGCAGCAGAATGCACCCATGATTGAGGTGATTGGCACCGACGCGGGCGCTCCGGCATCGCTGCCCCTCGACAAGCAGCAGTTGTTGCGCCAGGCCCCCTTGGTGGCGGCGCCCCTGCGTCTGCATGACGCCCTGACGGCCTGGGACGGCTGGAGTGGTGCGCGGCTGATTGCCAGTGACCAGCCCAGCGCCCTACTCGATCAGCTTCAGGGGCAGGGGCAGGCCGTGGTGCTGGCCAGTGGAGACCCCCTCTGGTTTGGCATCGGCCGGCTGCTGATTCAGGGCCTTGGTGCCGAGCGCTTGCGGTTTCATCCGGCTCCCTGCTCCCTGCAGCTGGCCTTCTCGCGCCTGGCGCGCCCCTGGCAGAACGCCACTTGGATCAGCCTGCACGGCCGTGATCCCGGCGCCTTGGCTGCGCGCCTGCAGCAGCGGCCAGAGGCCCTGGCGGTGCTGACCGACCCCAGCCGCGGTGGGGTCACAGAAGTGCGTGAGCTGCTGCGCGCCTCGGGTCTGGAGCAGGCCTATGGCCTCTGGCTCTGTGAGCGGCTTGGGCATCCGGGGGAGCGGGTCCAGCGGCTGGCCCCCTCGGCTGCGCTGCCGGCTGATCTCGACCCGCTGCATCTGGTGGTGTTGCTGGCGGAGGTGCCGGCCCCCCTGCCGGCGGAATCCCTGCCCCTACTCGGCATTGCCGATGGCGCCTACCTGCAGCACCCCGATCGGCCGGGGCTGATGACCAAGCGGGAGGTGCGTGTTCAGCTCTTGGCCGAGTTGGAGCTGCCGGCCGCTGGCGTTCTTTGGGATCTCGGCGCTGGAGTCGGCTCGATTGGTCTGGAGGCCTTGCGGCTGCGGCCTGGCCTGCAGCTGTGGGCGCTGGAGCAGCGCGGCGGTTCGGCGGAGTTGATCCGCGCCAATGCCCAGCGACTGGGGGTGGTTCCCGCGGGTGTGATCGAAGGCCGGGCGCCCGAGGCCCTCTCCGAGTTACCGGACCCCGACCGCGTCTTGATCGGCGGCGGCGGCCGTGATCGGGCGGCGCTGCTGCGGGCCGTTCTGGATCGGCTGAAGCCCGCTGGCATCGTCGTGATCCCCCTGGCCACCGTTGAAGCCCTGGCGGAGTTGCGTCCTGTTCTCGCGGGTGCTGGCCTCACGGTGAGCATCAGTCAGCACCAGGCCTGGCGCGGTGCGGCCCTGGCCGATGGCACGCGGCTGGCGCCCCTTAATCCGGTGTTGATCCTGCGGGGACAGAAGGGATCGGGCTAATCACCACCGGCATCCCCACCCGCAGGCCCAGGCGTTTGGCTTCTCCTGCCCCGAGTTCCACGACCCCATCCCCTGGCTCCACGGGGCCATAGCTGCGGCAGGGCAGGTGCGGGCAGGGAGTCGTCTCGGGCTCAATGGCGATCACCCGGTTGCCGTTGAGGAAGACCATGTCGAGGGAGGCCGGGGTCTTGTGCATCCAAAAGCGCAGGGGTTGCGGCTTGGGGAAGGGGAACCACATGCCCCGCAGCGGAGCCAAGGGCGGGCGGCCCTGCAGCCCTCGCCGCTGTTGCTCTTGGCTGCGGGCCACCTCGAGGGCAATGCAGGGCTGCTTCTCCTCAAGGCACCACTGGGCCTCGATCGGTAGTTGCTGGGGCGGCAGAGCGGGAGTTGGCATCGCCCTAGCCCAGTTGGGGAGGGCCGTCGCTGAGGCAGTAGCCCCGGCCGCGCACGGTGTGGATCAGGCGCTTGCCGCCGCCGGTCTCGAGTTTTTGCCGCAGGTAGCGCACGTAGACCTCGATCACGTTGCTGGCGGCGCCCTGCTGATCCCGCCAGACCGTCGCCAGGATCCGTTCGCGGCTGACCACCTCGCGGGCATGCCGCATCAGCAGCTCCAGCAGGGCGTACTCCCGCGCGGTTAGGGCGATGGTTTGGCCATTGCGGCGCACCTCATGGCGGCTGGGGACGATCGAGAGGTCCCCCAGTTGCAGCAGATCCCGCGGCGGCCGTTGCTTGTCCTGCAATTTCAGATGCACCCGCAGCCGGGTCAGCAGGTCACTGGCGCCCGCGGAGGACAGCCAGAAGTCATCGCCCCCCTCGATCAGCACCTGGGAGCGGGCGGGAACACTGTCCTCGACGATGTCCAGCAGCATCGGAAGCGCCCCGAGGTGGGCGCGCAACTCCTGAATCCGCGCTCCCCACTCGGCCGAGAGCACCACCAGCTCACACCCGCCCTGGCTGGCCTGTTGCAGGCCGCGTTTGCCGATCAGTGGGCTGTACCCCGAGGCGCTCAGACGCTCGGCGAGGGCCTCGGACGTCTCCCCCAGCAGCAGGACGCAGATGTCGCCCATCAAGCGCCGGGCTTGGCCACGTGCGGCAGGCCCCAGCCGAGCTTGTTGCGCAGCACCTGGAAAAACTCATGGTCCGCCAGGCGCACAAAGCGCACTGGGTGCTCACTGCGGCGGATCAGCACCCGATCCTCCGGCCAGACGTAGCAACCGGCGCTGCCGTCCACCACCATCATCAGCCGCTCCGGGGTGGCGGGGAAGACCGTCACCGGCTCCTGATCGCTGAAGACCAGGGCCCGTGACGCCAGGGAGTGGGGCGCAATCGGGGTGAGTTGCAGCACCGGGCAGTCGGGGCTGATCACCGGTCCGCCGGCGCTCAGCGCATAGGCGGTGGAGCCCGTCGGGGTGGAGAGGATCACGCCATCGGCGGCGATGTCCACCGGGGCATGGCGTCCCACGGCGATCTCGAAATGGCACATCGAGGTGATCGGCTCGCGGTGCAGGGCCATCTCGTTCAGGCAGAGCAGTTCCCAGCGGCGCTGGTCCCCGCGCATCACGGTCACCACCAAGGTGGTGCGTTCCTCCACCGTCCATTGACCGGCGATCACCTGCTCGAGGGCCTCCTCGAGCTTGGGCAGGTAGGTCTCAGCCAGGAAGCCCAGGTGGCCGGTGTTGATCGTCAGGATCGGCACGTCGATCGGTGCCGTCATCCGGGTGGCCGAGAGCACCGTGCCATCGCCCCCCAGCACCATGGCCATGTCCATCCCGGCTTCGAAGTGGGGCGGGACGCAGGCAACGTGGCCCTTGCTGCGCAGGTGTTGCTCAGGATTGGCGAAACCCACCATTCCGGCGGCACTGCTGGCGCGCAGCACGTCGTAGCCCGCCTGCTTCAGGCGGGCCTCAATCGTGTCGGCGGTGGACAGGGCCAGGTCCTTGCCGTCGTTAATGATCAGTCCGACGCAGGGCAAGGAGCAGCTCAGGTGGTCCCCCAGAGTTTATGGGGATCAGAACTGTTCGAGGAAGCGCAGATCGCTCGTAAACAAGCGGCGGATGTCATCAATGCCGTGGCGCACCATGCAGAAGCGCTCCACCCCCAGGCCGGCGGCGAAGCCGCTGTAGCGCTCGGGGTCGATGCCCATGCCCTGGAGCACGGCGGGGTCGACCATGCCGCAGCCCATCACCTCGAGCCAGCGGCCGCGCCACTGCACATCCACCTCGGCTGAGGGTTCGGTGAAGGGGAAGTAGCTGGCGCGGAAGCGCACCGGCAGATCGCCGAAGAACTGCTGCAGGAAGGACGTCACCGTGCCGCGCAGATGGCTGAAGTCCAGTCCCTCATCGATGGCCAGTACCTCCACCTGGTGGAAGACCGGCGAGTGGGTGGCATCTACGGCATCCCGGCGATAGACGCGCCCCGGGGCAATGATGCGGATCGGCGGGGCGTTGTTCTCCAGGTGGCGGATCTGCACCGGAGAGGTGTGGGTGCGCAGCAGCTGGTGATCGCCCAGATAAAAGGTGTCTTGCATGTCCCGGGCCGGGTGGTGCTCGGGGATGTTCAGGGCGGTGAAGTTGTAGAAGTCGCTCTCGATCTCAGGTCCTTCTTCCACCTGGTAGCCGAGGCCCGAGAAGATATCGACGATTTCTTCGATCGTGCTGATCAGGGGGTGGCGGTGCCCCACCGGCGTGAAGCTGGCCGGCATGGTCACGTCCAGGGTCTCGCTGGCGATGCGCTCGGCCATCGCGGCGCTCTTCACCGCCTGCAGGCGATCGCTCAGCAGGCTCTGCACCTGCTCCTTGAGCACGTTGGCCCGCTGACCGACCACCGGCCGCTCATCGCCGGGCAGCTTGCCCATCGCTCCGAGCACCCCGGAGAGCCGACCCTTCTTGCCCAGCAGGCCCACCCGCAGCTCCTCGAGGGCTGCGGCATCCGCGGCGGCGGCGATCTCTTGGGCAGCCTGGGCCTCCAGCTGATCGAGTTGATCGGTGAGCTGCTGCAGGCTGACGGTGGCGCTCAAGGATCGACTTCAACGAGCGCCGACTTTAGGTAGACGCCTGTTTCAGGCCCCTTAGCCTCAGGCCAGGCGTGAGGGCACTGTGCGGATCCTGATCAGTAATGACGATGGCGTCTTCGCTGATGGCATCCGTGCCCTGGCGGCTGAGGCCCTGCGGCGCGGTCATCAGGTCACGGTGGTCTGCCCCGATCAGGAGCGCTCCGCTACGGGCCATGGCCTGACCCTGCAAACCCCCCTGCGGGCCGAGCGGGCCGACGAGCTCTTTGCGGAGGGTGTCACCGCCTGGGCCTGCAGCGGCACCCCCAGCGATTGCGTCAAGTTGGGCCTCTTTGCCCTGCTTGAGGAGTGGCCTGACATGGTCCTCTCGGGCATCAACCACGGCCCCAACCTGGGCACCGACACCCTGTATTCCGGCACGGTCAGTGCGGCGATGGAGGGAACCATCGAAGGCCTGCCCGCCCTGGCGGTGAGCTGCGCCGATTACAAGTGGCGCGACTTTGGGGCGTCGGCGCGCATTGCTCTGGATGTGGCCGAGCAGAGCCGCCGCGAGGACTGGGACAAGGGCATGCTCCTCAACCTGAATGTCCCGGCCCTGCCGCTGGAGTCCATCGGGCAACTGCGCTGGTGCAGAAAGGCCGTTCGCCGCTACACCGACCAATTCGTCAAGCGCGCTGACCCCCGCGGCCGCACCTACTTCTGGTTGGCCGGTGAGGTCGCCAATGACCTCGAGGCCGAAGTCGCCGGTCCCAAGGAGTGGCCCATCGATGTGGCCCATGTGGCCGCAGGCGGTGTCTCGCTGACCCCACTGCAGCCGGAGTTGTTCTGGCGCGGAGACCTCTCAGCCCTTAAGCCGCCTCACTTCGAGCGGTAGATCCGCTGCAGGAACCAGAGCGAGAAGATCAGACCGATGGTGTGGGCGAAGAGCACCTGGGTGTTGCTCAGCACCGAGAGCATCTCAATGGAGGTGATCGGATAGCCCACCAGGCTGCGGGCGCTGGTGCCCCCCACCGGAGAGCCAAAAAAGCCGGGGGCCTGCAGCGAGGCCTGGACAAACAGGCTGCCGGCCAGGGACTGATAGCCCACGGAGGCAAAGACCAGCCCGAGCACATCCGCCAGCAGGCCGCGTTTGATCAGCTTTCCGGCTTCGCTGCGGCTGGGCTTCGCGCCGCTGCCTAAGGCCCGCCCGAGCCGCACGATCAACCAGCCCTGCCAGAGGCTGTAGAGCAACACAAAGAAGGACAGGGTCGTCAGGGAGAGGCCCGGTCCTAGACCCAGGGCCCGCTCGGAATTGCGGGCCAGGCTGCCGCCGATGTTGTTGAAGAGCAGCACCCCCACGACCACGATCCCCAGGGCGGTTTGCGTCCAGAAGCGGATCCAGGCCATCCGCCTCAGCCCTAGGGAGAGCAGCTGAAAGTCGAGGCGATCGGCCATGGGACGTGGGGGGATGCCCAAACCTGCCATGGGAGAATGCCTCTGGCGAGGCCTCGAGCGCTTTTGGTTGTGATTGCAGCGCTCGAGCCAGGGCAGGCGAAGGGGCCGACGGCGGTGGCCCTCGGCAGCTTTGACGGTCTGCACCCGGGGCATCGCAGCGTGATCGCGGCCGTCACCGAACGCGCCGCCCAACGGCATCTGGTGCCGACGGTGGTCAGCTTCTGGCCGCACCCCCGGGAGGTGCTCTTCGCCGAGGCGCGGCTGCGGCTGGATTTGCCCAGCGAGAAATTGGCCCTGCTGGAGCCCCTGGGGATCGAGCAGTTGGTGCTCGTGCCCTTCACCCGCGAGCTGGCGGCTCTCTCCCCCGAGGCTTTCGTGCAGCAGGTGCTGCACGAGCAGCTCCAGGCCGGCCTGGTGGTGGTGGGCGCCAACTTCCGCTTTGGCGCAGGCCGCAGCGGCACGACCACAACCCTTCAGCAGCTCGGCGCTGAACGGGGCATCGAGGTTCAGATCCAACCCCTGCTGGCCGAGGGGGAGGAGCAATTCAGCAGCAGTCGCATCCGACGTGCCCTGGCGGCAGGAGATCTGCTGGAGGCCACCCGGCTGCTGGGCCGTCCCTATCGCTTTGGGGGCAGCGTGGTCAGCGGCCGCGGCCTAGGACGTCAGCTGGGTTGGCCCACGGCCAACCTGCAGGTGGATGGCCGCAAGTTTTTGCCCCTCGAGGGGGTCTATGCCGCTTGGGCCTGGCTCGGTGAGGAACGGCTGGCGGCGGTGATGAACCTGGGCCCGCAGCCCACGGTGGATCCCACGGCCCCATCGGCCGTTGAGGTTCATCTGCTCGGCCGGACTCTGGATCTCAACGGCAGGGAGCTGCTGGTGGAGCCGGTGCAGCTGCTGCGCAGCCAGCAGCGCTTCGAGAACCTCGAGGCCCTGGTCCAGCAGATCCAGCGCGATGCAGAGAGTGCCGCGGCGCTGTTGGAGTCAGCTGCCGGGGTAGGCGTTGGTTAGGCCCCAGCCGATGAAGGCGGCGATCGCCCCCAGCAGCAGAATCCCTGAGATCAGCACCACCATTGGGCTGTCGGATTCGCCCTGGGCCATCGCCATTCCTTTTGGTTTGCGCCACAAACCTAAGCAGAGAGTCCTGCCCGTGCAGACGCCATGACCACACCTGAACAGCCGGCTGCGGTGTTGCGGTTGCTGGACGCCAACCTGGACCGCGCCCGTGAAGGGCTGCGGGTGATCGAGGACTGGTGTCGCTTTGGCCTGGATCGGGCGGATCTGGTGGCCCGCAGCAAGGACATGCGCCAACGCCTGGGCCGCTTGCATGACGAGCGCTACAAGCGGGCCCGCGACGCGGCGGGTGATGTGGCGACGGGCATGGCGCATCCCGCCCAGCGGGAGCGGGAGCAACCCCAGGCAGTGGTCGCGGCGAACTGCGGTCGGGTGCAGGAAGCCCTGCGGGTCCTGGAGGAATTCGGCCGTGGCGTGGATGATCGCCTGGCTGAGGAGGCCGCGGCGGTTCGCTATGCCCTCTATGACCTGGAGGTGGATGTGATGCGAGCCAGTGCCGGCGGGCAGGAGCGGCGGGAGCGGCTGCGGGCGGCGCGGCTCTACCTGGTGACCAGTCCCTCGCCTCGGCTGGAGGCCGTGGTGGAGGCGGCCCTGGAGGGCGGCGTTCGCCTGGTCCAGTACCGCGCCAAGGACGGAAGCCTGGGTCCCGATGGCCAGCCGATCACCGATGCCGTGCGCCTGCAGCAGGCCCAGGCGCTGCGGCAGCTCTGCAGTCGCCACGGGGCCCTGTTCCTGGTGAACGACCGCATCGACATCGCCCTGGCGGTGGATGCCGATGGCGTGCATCTGGGCCAGGGGGATCTGCCGCCGGCCCTGGCGCGGCAACTGCTGGGGCCGGAGAAGTTGATTGGCCGCAGCACCCATGCCCTGGCGCAGCTGCAGCAGGCCATGCGCGATGGCTGTGATTACGTCGGCGTTGGACCAGTGAACGCCACGCCGACCAAGCCCGGCCGTCAGCCGGTGGGATTGGATTACGTCCGCCAGGCCGCTGCGGAGAGCGCCATTCCCTTCTTTGCGATCGGCGGCATTGAGAAGGACAACCTTCCCTCGGTGCTGGCCACCGGTGCCACCCAGGTGGCCGTCGTGCGGGCGATCACTGAGGCGGCCGATCCCGCCCAGGCCGCCCGCGAGCTGTTGGAGGTCCTGGGGGAATGATTGAGATTCGGGTCAACGGCGAAACCACCAGCTGCCCGGAGGGCTTGAACCTGGTGCAGATGCTGGAGCACCTCGGCTACCGCCCCCAACTGGTGGTGGTGGAGTTCAACGGCGAGATCCTGCCTCGCGCCCGCTGGGCTGAGCAGCCGGTTCGGGAAGCCGATGGTCTGGAGGTGGTCACCATCGTCGGCGGGGGTTCTTAGATTCCATCGAGCTAGAGCTCTGCCGTGGCCGCTTCACGTCCCTCCTCGCTCGTGAGACGGCTGCTCAGCGGCTTGATGGTTCCAGCCCTGGTGCTCACACTCCTGCTGGCGATGCCTCAGGCCAGCCAGGCAGCCAGTGGCGGTCGCATCGGCGGCGGCAGCTTCCGCTCCGCTCCCATGCCACGGAGTTATGGCGGGGGCGGCGGTTATCGCGGTGGCGGCTACCAGCGCGGCTATGGCGGCGGCTTCGGCTTCCCCTTCGTAGTGCCCTTCTTCTTTGGTGGCGGCGGCCTGTTTGGCTTCCTGATCCTGATGGCCGTGGTCGGTCTGCTGGTGAACGCGGTGCGCGGTGGCGGTGGCGGCGGCTCCCTGCCGGCGGGCATGCAGGGCGGTGCCATCGATCGCGCGCCAAGCGATGGCCCGGTTTCGATCGCCCAATTGCAGGTGGGTCTGTTGGCTTCGGCGCGGGAGCTGCAGCAGGACCTGAGACAGCTCGCCGGCAGTGCCGACACCAGCACCAGCAGCGGCCTGCAGCGGGTCCTGCAGGACAGCACCTTGGCCTTGCTGCGCCAGCCGGATCTCTGGGTCTATGCCAACGCTGAGGTGGGGCAGGTTCCCTTCCAGGCTGCGGAATCCACCTTCAATCGCCTCTCGATGACCGAGCGCAGCAAGCTGCGCAGCGAGGTCACCAGCAACGTCTCGGGAACGGTTAGCGCCAATAGCGGTGGACCGGCCGGTGATGCCGATGCCGTCAGCGACTACATCGCCGTCACCCTGCTGGTGGCCAGCCGCAGCCGCCTGACCCTCAAGCCGGTGAATGGCTCCGAGGACTTGCGCGAGACCCTGCGCATCCTGGGTTCGGTTCCGTCCAGTCAACTGCTGGCTTTGGAAGTGATCTGGCAGCCGGAAGGGGCGGGTGATGTGCTGAGTGCTGATGAGCTGATTACGGCTTATCCGCAGCTGAAGCACCTCTGATTGGGCTCTTCGGATTTCCTCAAGAATTGAGGAACTAAAGAATCTCTTCGGCTCTTGATCGCCAAAACCCGTTGTTAAGCAATGGGTTCAATTTGTAGGGTCTGAAGACTTCAATTTCAGACCGTGTCCACCCCGCGCCACACCGCCGAGACCTCCGCCATGAAGTGGCAGGCCAACGGTGAATTGGCCGGCGTGGATCTGCAGGCCCTGCTCAGCCGCCTGAACAAGGTGGAGAGCGAAGAGCGGGCCCGCGAGCTGGAGTGGCTGAGCCGCCACGAGGCGGTCTGAGGGTTAGCGCGGCGTTGCGCCGGGGCCAATCCTGAAGGCCAGCCGCAGATTCGGCCTGGGCTAGTTGCACCCCCTGGGGGTGCTCAGCACACTGCGGTGCACCGGCGTTGCGTGAATGGCTCGGCGATCGATGCAGTGGGTGAACACCCCCGTGTTGATGGAGGCCTTGGATCGCTACGAACAGGGGCGACTGCCCCGCTCGATGCGTCTCTGGGTGGAGGCGGTGCTGGAGATCGAGCGCCCGCTCAGTGCTCCGCTGCGGCCCCACTGCTGAGCAGGATCCGCAGGGCGGCCATGGCCGCGCCATAGCCGTTGTCGATGTTCACCACGCTCAGGCCCGGAGCGCAGCTGGCCAGCATTCCGTGCAGGGCCGCCTGGCCGCCGGCACTGACGCCGTAGCCAACGCTGACCGGCACTCCGATCACCGGTTGGGGCAGTAGGCCCGCCAAGACTGTGGGTAGGGCGCCTTCCATGCCGGCGCAGGCGATCAACACCCGGGCCTGGCGCAGCCGCTCGAGTTGATCCAGCAGCCGGTGCAGGCCCGCCACGCCCACATCCAGCACCATTGCGCAGCTGATGCCATGCCATCGCAGGGCGAGCTGCGCCTCGGCGGCGACGGGGAGATCGCTGGTGCCGCCGCTGAGGACCAGGACCTCGCCGAGCGCCGGCCGGGCCGCCGCCGCAGCGCCAAGGCTGAGGCAGCGGGCATCGCTGTGGAACTGCAGCTGCGGGTCATGGGCGAGCAGCGCGGCGACGGCCTGGGCTTTGGCGGGATCGACCCGGGTGGCCAGGGCCAGCTCGCCGCTGTCCTGTTGCCGCTGCAGGATCGCGGCAATCTGTTCGGCTGTTTTGTGCTCTCCCCAGATCGCCTCGGCCATGCCCAGGCGTTGGCGGCGTTGCAGATCCAGGCGGGCCTGCTCGCTCATGCCGCGGGGATCAGTTCCCCTTCAAAGACCAAGGGAAAGGGATTGCCCTGGCCTTGGCCGGTGGCCTCCCGGGCGAGTTGCTCAAAGCGCTCCTGCACCGCCTCCACCTCCGTCTCGGGGATGGCCTTCCACTGCTCCCGGCTGGCCCAACGGATCAGCAGGGTGCCCTCTTCCCGCTCGCTGTCCCAGAGCAGGTCACGGCCGAGGTACCCGTCCTGCTGCTCGAGCCAGGGCTCCCAGCTGCCCTGCTCGGCCTGCAGCCAGGCGGCGCGGCCGTCGGCCGGCACCTTGATGCGCAGGTGCTCCACGACGACGACCTCCAGCTGACCGCCCGGCTTCGCGTTGGTGGCGATCGCCACGTCGGGATGGCCGGCCAGCAGCATCGCCAGGCAGAGCACAAGTGCCGCGACCCTAGCGAGCAGCCTCATGGCTGTTGCAGCAGCGCCACGGCCTGGCAGGAGATCCCCTCCTCGCGGCCCTCGGCACCGAGCTTTTCATTGGTGGTGGCTTTGACGCCCACCTGATCCGGCTCCAGTCCCATGCGCGCCGCGATGGCGCTGCGCATGGCGTCGATGTGGGGCTTGAGCTTGGGGCGCTCGGCGATCACGACCGAATCCACGTTGACCACGCGCCAACCCCGCTCGGTCACCAGGGCCACGACCTGCTCCAGCAGCACCAGGCTGTCGGCTCCCTTCCACTTGGGATCGTCGGGGGGAAAGTACTTGCCGATGTCCCCCAGGGACAGGGCCCCCAGCAGGGCATCCATGATCGCGTGCGCCAGCACGTCGGCGTCGCTGTGGCCATCGAGCCCCAATCCGTCTGGATGCTCCAGCTGCTGCCCGCCCAGGATCAGCGGCCGACCGGGCACCAGGCGGTGGATGTCGTAGCCGTTGCCGATCCGCAGCTGCATGGGGCACAAGGAAGATCCGGACGCCGACCCTATCGCCGCCTTTGATCAGAGCTCAGCCCAGCATCTCCACCCCGTCATGGCAGGCAAAGCGTTGATCGAAGCTGAGCACCGGTAGGGCGCCATGGCTGCTCGCTCGGGCCAGCAGCAGGTGATCGGCAAAGTCACCTCCCTGCAGAAATCGGGCGAGGGCATCGATGACTCCGTCGACATCGACGACGGCAACGCCACGGGTGCGGACCAGGCGATGCAGCAGGGCATGGCGCTGGCTTCGCTCGAGGCCATAGCCACGCAGGACCCAGCCCACCTCGGCAAGCACGACATCGGGAATGAAGGCGCCGCCCGCTGCAATGGCATCGAGAAACGCTTGTTCGGCCAGAGGGGTCTGAACGGGGTCATCCCCGATCAAGATCCGCACCACAACGTTGGTATCAAGCGTCCGCACGGCCGGCAGCAGCGGCGATGGCGCGATCCATGTCCTCGAGGGTCATGGATCGCTGGACCGCTGGGCGATCGCGAAAGAGGTCCTCTGGTTCGTAGAGCGAGGGCACCAGGATCAGGCGTCCGTTTGGATCAACACTCACCATCAGGCGTGTTCCAGGGGTTAAGCCCAAGGATTCCCGCAGCTGCCGCGGAATGGTCAGCTGGCCCTTTGAGCTGAGAGTCACGCTGGTCATGCATCCAAAGTAAGGCGGCTGGCCTTACTTTGGTGATGGCTGCTCCTCCTGCAGCACCTGCAGGTTGGTGCCGTCGCGCCCCATCACCAGGACCTGGCTGCCGGG
>NZ_JAFMNJ010000014.1:0-52340 GCF_017859255.1 Vulcanococcus sp. DEBay_Sum29NL08_54 | reverse complement strand
ACGCAGAAGCGCCTTGGCGCTGCTGGAGGGTGGTCGTCATGAGTACGGGAAAGAAGTGCCGTGCGCGAACGCCTGGCGGTTAGGGAAGGACAGGTCGGTAACCCGCCCTGCCATGGCCAATGTAACGGATGTTTGCGCGACATTGCGACGCGTTAACGCCTTCTCAGGCTTTCCGGCCCCCAAGTCCTGCTAATCGGTGGCATCAGTCCCGCTTGTCGCTGCGCGTTCCGTGCCTGCTGAGGCCGTCGTCACCTGGAGTCCCAGCGTCACGTTGGTTCCGACCCGCGGCTGCTTCAACCGCTGCGGCTACTGCAGTTTTCGCGTCTCCCCAGCACTGGCTGTACCACTTACGGCTGAGGAGGCCCTCCGGCAGCTGCGTGAGCGTCCCGCCGCTGCTGAGGTGTTGCTGTTGAGCGGTGAAGAGGCGCCTGGATCAGCGGGGCGCGCTGCCTGGTTCAGCCGTCTGCTGCAGCTCAGCCAGCTCGCCCTGGATCAGGGCCGGCTTCCCCACACGAATGCGGGTCCCCTGAGCTGCCAGGAAATGGCGCGCCTTGGCCGGAGCAATCCCTCGATGGGCTTGATGTTGGAGGGGCTCGGTCCTGCCTATGAGCCCCTGCATGCCCGCGCCCCCAGCAAGCGTCTGGAGGTTCGCCTGGCTCAACTCGAGCAGGCAGGACGCTTGGGTATCCCTTTCACCACCGGGCTGCTGTTGGGCGTGGGTGAAAGCCGCGCCGAGCGCATCAGGGCCTTGGAGCTGCTGCGGGATCTCCAGTTGCGCTGGGGGCACCTGCAGGAAGTGATCCTTCAGCCCTGGCGACCCGATGGTGATTCAGCGGTTGTTCTGAGCGAATCCGAGCAAGGGGATCTCCTGGAGTTGATCGCCGATGCCCGGTCCCTCTTGCCGCAGGAGGTGCACCTGCAGACGCCCCCCAATCTCTGGCCCTTGGCGTCCCTGCCCTCTGCCTTGGCTGCTGGCATCGATGACCTCGGCGGGATCGATCTGGAGGACGTGATTAATCCCGCTTATCCCCAACCGGCGATCAGCCAGCTGCGCGCGGTGCTTGAAGCCTCTGGCTGGCAACTCAAACCGCGCACCTGCACGCATCAGCACTGGTGGCGTCGATTGCCGCCTGCCCTGCGGGAGAGGGTCGAGCGGATCGACGAAACCCTCCAACAACGTTGGACAACAGCTGCTTGTTAGCGTCCAACTTCGCCATGGGCGTCGCAGCTTGAGACCACTACCGCCAGCTGATCAGCGGGTGTTGCTCGTGCGGCTCCCCTGCAATCCGATTTTCCCGATTGGCCCGGTGTATCTGGCCGATCATCTGCACAAACAATTCCCCGGACTGGCCCAGCAGATCCTTGATCTGGCTGCTGTCCCTCTGCTGGATGTCGAGGCGGTGCTGCTGGAGCGGATCGAGAGCTTCCGGCCCACCGTTCTGGTCTTTTCCTGGCGGGACATTCAGATCTATGCCCCGGTGGATGGTCGCGGGGGCAACCCTCTGCAGAACTCCTTTGAGGTCTTCTACGCCCTGAATCCCGTTCGCCGTCTGCGCGGTGCCTTTGGCGGGTTGCGTTTGATGGCCTCCTTTTACGGGGAGCTCTGGCGCAATTTGCGCTTGGTCCGCCGTGGCCTGAAGCGCGCGCGCCGTCATCACCCAGAGGCCCAGGCGGTCTTGGGCGGAGGCGCGGTCAGCGTCTTCTACGAACAGCTCGGCAAACGTCTACCCCGGGGCACCGTGGTCTCCGTTGGCGAAGGGGAGCCCTTGCTCGAGAAGCTCCTGCGTGGGGAGTCCCTCGATGGCGAGCGCTGTTTCCTGGCGGGTGAAGCGCCTCGGCCCGGGCTGATCCATGAGCAGCCCTCCGGCATGGAGAAGACGGCCTGCGACTACGACTACATCGCCTCGATTTGGCCCCAGCTGGATTGGTATCTCGATGGGGGCGACTTCTACGTCGGCGTTCAGACCAAGCGGGGCTGCCCCCACAACTGCTGCTACTGCGTCTACACGGTGGTGGAGGGCAAGGCCGTCAGGGTCAATCCCGTCGACGAGGTCATCGCCGAGATGCATCAGCTCTACAGGCGTGGAGTGCGCGGCTTCTGGTTCACCGATGCGCAATTCATCCCAGCACGCCGCTATATCGACGATGCCAAGGAGCTCCTGCGGGCGGTGAAGGCCCAGGGCTGGACGGACATCCGCTGGGCGGCCTACATCCGAGCCGACAACCTCGACGCCGAGTTGGCCCAGCTGATGGTCGACACCGGCATGGACTACTTCGAGATCGGCATCACCTCCGGTTCCCAGGAGCTCGTGCGCAAGATGCGGATGGGCTACAACCTCCGCACCGTGCTTGAGAACTGTCGCCTCTTGGCCGAGGCTGGCTTCAGGGAGCACGTCTCGGTGAACTACTCCTTCAACGTCATCGACGAGCGTCCGGAGACGATTCGTCAGACCGTTGCCTACCACCGCGAGCTGGAGCGCATTTTTGGTGCCGACAAGGTCGAGCCCGCGATCTTTTTCATCGGCTTGCAACCCCACACGCACCTGGAGCAGTACGGCTTTGATCAGGGCCTGATCAAGCCGGGCTACAACCCGATGAGCATGCTCCCCTGGACGGCTCGGCAACTCCTCTGGAACCCCGAACCGATGGGCAGCACCTTTGGGCGCATTTGCCTGGAGGCGTTTGAGCGCAATCCCGCCGACTTTGGTCGCACGGTGATGGATCTCTTGGAGCGTGACTACGGCACGGCTCCACTGGAGGAGGCGTTGCGCGCTCCGGTCGAGGGCCGGAAGGCCTTGGCAACGGCGACCCGTTAGATCAACGCCACCAGCGGCGGCGCACCACGATCAACCCCGCCAGTCCGGCCCAACCCAGCAGACCTCCGATCGGGTTGGGATTGGCGCCACCTGGACCCAGCAGCCAAACGGGTGCGGCTGCCGGCAGGCTGATCAGTCCGGCCTGAAGCGCAAACCAGCCCCCGACTAAGCCGCCGTGTAGGCCAATGGATCCCCAGAGTGCCCCTTGATCGGCGCGTCTTTGCAGCGCTAAGGCGAGGCCCAGCAGCACCAGTCCCACCAACAGGGCGATGGCTTCGATGGGGGGCAGCTGGTACCAGGGATGCACCAGGGCAAAGAACGCGGCCTGGAGCCCGATGGCCCGTTGCCGGCCCCCCAGCAGCTCCAATTCGCCCCAGAGCCAACCACGAAAGAGCAACTCCTCGGCGAACCCCACCCCGAGCAGCAGGGCGATGGCGTTGAGCAGTTGGCCGGCCGTGAGTTGTCCCTGCCATTGGCTCTGGCCGCTGAGCAGCAGGACCACCACCACACCCAGGAGCAGTCCAGCGGCCTTGAGCAGACCGCGAATGAAGGCGCGCAGGCCCGCGGTGGGACGCAGGACAACCCCGAGCTGTTGCCAGGGATGGTCGACACCCCAGCTGCGGCGCAAGCGCCAAGGCAGGGTCAGTAGCAGTAGCAGCAGCGAAACCACCACCCCAGCCAGGTCCACCTGGTCAGGGCGCCATTGGGGGAAGACCAGCGCCAGCGGCCGCGAGCTGAGCCAACCCAATCCGTAGAGGACGGGGACATAGAGCAGCGTCCCCCACCAGTGCAACGTCGATCTGGTGGGGGACTGCATCAGTCTTCGGGCTCGATCGTGCTGGAGAGACCCTTGGCCTTCAGGGTTTCGCTGTAGAACTCCGCCGGCTCGATATCGCAGACGATCACCAGGCCCACGCCGGTGTTGTGGGCCTCCATCATCACGGCGATGGCGTCCTGCTCACTCAGGGAGGGCACCACCTGCCGCAGGGTGGTCACCACGTATTCCATGGTGTTCACCGGGTCGTTGTGGAGCAGCACCTTGTAGCGGGGCGAGGGTTTGCGCACCCGCTCCGGCGCTTTTTCCATCACAGCGGCGCCGCCGCTCTCGCGGCCAGGCGCCTGAGTTGATCGGATCATCCTGATCAGCTCCGGTATGACGAGGTAGGGACTTTAGTCAGCGCCTCAGGCCGCAGCGGCAGCAGGGGCGAGGGCGGCCTTGATCCGGCGCATGGCTTCGTTGACGTTCTCGCGGCTGTTGAAGGCCGAAAGACGGAAATAGCCTTCGCCCGCGGCACCAAAACCACTGCCGGGGGTGCCGACCACGTTGGCTTGGCTCAAGAGCAGATCGAAGAAGCCCCAGGAGTCCACGCCGGCCGGGGTCTTGATCCAGACATAGGGAGCCTGCTCGCCGCCGTAGACCGTCAGGCCTGCATCGCTGAGTTCGCGGCGAATGATCGCGGCGTTCTCCATGTAGAAGCTGATCAGCCCTTTGACCTGGGCTTGGCCGTCCGCGGAATAGACCGCTTCGGCGCCGCGTTGAACGATGTAGCTGACACCGTTGAACTTGGTGCACTGGCGGCGGTTCCAGAGGCCCCAGAGTTCCACCTTCTCGCCATTGGCGGCCGTGCCCATCAGGCCACGGGGCACCACGGTCAGGGCGCAGCGGGTGCCGGTGAAACCGGCGTTCTTGGAGAAGGAGCGGAACTCGATGGCGCAGTCCCGGGCCCCCTCGATCTCGTAGATGGAGTGCGGCAGCGAGGGGTCCTGGATGAAGGCCTCATAGGCCGCGTCAAACAGGATCAGGGCATCGTTGGCGCGGGCGTAGTCCACCCAGGCCTTGAGCTGCTCCTTCGTTGCCACCGCCCCCGTGGGGTTATTGGGGAAGCAGAGGTAGATCAGATCCACCTTCTCGCTGGGGATCTGGGCGCTGAAGCCGTTCTCGGCGCTGATGGGCAGGTAGGTCAGGCCGCCGTACTGGCCCGCGTCATCGGCATCGCCCGTGCGGCCCGCCATGACGTTGCTGTCGACGTACACCGGGTAGACGGGATCGGTGACGGCAATGCGGTTGCCGGTGCCCAGGATGTCGAGGATGTTCGAGCTATCGCACTTCGAGCCGTCGGAGACAAAGATCTCCTCGGCGCTGATCTCGCAGCCGCGGGCCTGGAAATCATGGGTAGCGATCTTCTCGCGCAGCCAGGCGTAGCCCTGCTCGGGGCCGTAGCCATGGAAGCCCTCCCGGGTTCCCATCTCGTCGATGGCCGCCTTCATGGCATCGCGGCAGGCCTGGGGCAGGGGCTCGGTGACATCGCCAATGCCCAGGCGAATGATCGGAGCGTTGGGGTTCGCTTCGCTGAAAGCCTTGACGCGACGTGCGATTTCAGGGAAGAGGTAGCCCGCTTTGAGCTTGAGGTAGTTGCCGTTGACCTGGGCCATCTCAGCGAAGGGTCGCGCGGACCCGGTTGTACTGGCCGGATTGTCCTATGCGGAGGGGGCTCCCCTGGGGTGCCTCTGCATACGATCGAGTCAGTGCAGGGCCTGCTGTTGTGACCGCCGTTTTCGATGCACCGGTGGATTTCGACGCCCTGGTGGATCGCAGCATCGCCAAGCCAGGCCGGTATCTCGGCAACGAGTTGGGGGTGCAGGAGCGGGACTGGGATCAGGTCTGGCCGGCCGCCGCCGTGCGCTGGGCCCTGACTTATCCCGAGATCTACGAGGTCGGCTCGAGCAACACCGGCCACATCATTCTCTATTCGATCCTCAACAGCGTTCCGGGTCAGCTGTGTGACCGCAGTTACCTGCCGGGCCCGGATCTCGCCCAGCGTTTGCGTGAGCGGGGGCAGCCCCTCTTCGCGGTGGAAAGCCGCCGGCCGCTGCCCGCCTTCGACATTCTCGGCTTCTCGCTGAGTTACGAACTCGGCGCCACCAACATCCTGGCGATGTTGGAGTTGGCCCAGGTCCCTGTGCGGGCGGCCGATCGCGGTGATCTCCCCCTGGGCGATCCAGAGGCCCCGCCGCTGATTTTTGCCGGCGGCCCCACCGCCACCAGTAACCCCGAGCCCTTCGCCGCCTTTTTCGATTTCATCGTCCTGGGGGACGGCGAGGAGGTCCTCCCCGAGCTCGGCCTAGTGGTCGCGGAGGCCAAGGCTGCGGGCCTCAGTCGCCGCGCGCTGCTGTTGGATCTGGCCCAGGTGCCAGGGGTCTATGTCCCCTCCCTCTATGGGCCTGGCCCCGACGGGGTGAGCCAGCAGCCGCTGCATCCCGGGGTCCCCAAGCGGGTGATGCGCCGCACCGCGACGCCCATGCCCCACTACGCCATGGGTTTGGTGCCCCATATCGAGACGGTTCACGACCGCCTCACCGTGGAGATTCGCCGCGGCTGTACGCGGGGCTGCCGCTTCTGCCAGCCAGGGATGCTCACCCGTCCTGCCCGGGACGTGGAACCACAGGCCGTGGTGGAGGCCATCGAAACAGGCATGGAGCGCACGGGCTATTCCGATTTCTCCTTGCTCTCCCTGAGCTGCTCGGACTACCTGGCCCTGCCGGCGGTGGGGGTGGAGCTGCGCAACCGCCTCGCCGATAAG
Source organism: Vulcanococcus sp. DEBay_Sum29NL08_54 (assembly GCF_017859255.1). Lineage (NCBI taxonomy): Bacteria > Bacillati > Cyanobacteriota > Cyanophyceae > Synechococcales > Synechococcaceae > Vulcanococcus > Vulcanococcus sp. DEBay_Sum29NL08_54. The sequence goes on along the minus strand of NZ_JAFMNJ010000014.1, from coordinate 45,943 downwards.
AACGTCACCTTGACCCTGCCCAGTCAGCGGGTCGACCGCTTCGACGAGAACATCGCCCACATCCTGGGCGGGACCCGCAAGGCGGGCTTGACCTTTGCGCCCGAGGCCGGCACCCAGCGCCTGCGGGACATCGTCAACAAGGGCCTGACCGACGCCGAGCTGCTGCGGGGGATCCGCACCGCCATGGAGAGCGGCTATCGCAAGGTCAAGCTCTATTTCATGATCGGCCTGCCGGGGGAGACCGATTCCGACGTCCTGGGCATTGCTGAGACCTGCCGCTCCTTGCAACAGCAGTGCCGTGATCTGGGGCGGTTGGAGCTCAACCTCACCATCAGCAATTTCACCCCCAAGCCCCACACCCCCTTCCAGTGGCACAGCGTCAGCACGGCTGAATTTGTTCGCCGGCAGCAGCTCTTGCGGGAGGCCCTGCGCCAACTGCGCGGGCTGAAGACGAATTTCACCGATGTGCGCCTCTCGGCGATGGAGGACTTTGTCGGGCGGGGGGACCGGCGCCTCGCGCCCGTGATTGAGGCGGCCTGGCGCGCCGGGGCCGGGTTGGATGCCTGGTTTGAAGCGGCGGATCGCACCTATCAGGCCTGGACCGATGCGATTGAGGCGGCCGATCTGGGCGGGCGCTACCGCGAGCTTGAGATGGGGGAGTGGAGCTCCGCCGAGGGCATGGACCCCAGTGATCTGGCGGCCTTCTGCGCTCAGCCCCTGCCCTGGGACCACATCGATTCAGGGGTCGAGAAAACCTGGCTGGCCGAGGACCTGCGCAATGCCCTGGCTGCTGCGGTGGTGCCGGACTGCTCCTTTGAGGGCTGCAGCAGCTGCGGTGTCTGTGGCCCCGAGTTGGGGCACAACGTGGTGGTGGCCCCTCCGCAGATTCCTGAGCCGAGCCCCCAGCGGCCTCCCGCCAGTGAGCGTGTGCAGCGCCTGCGCTTCCGCTTTGCCAAAACAGGGTCCTTGGCCCTGCTGAGTCACCTGGATTTGGTGCGCCTGATGGAGCGGGCCCTACGCCGTTCGCGTTTGCCGGCGAGCTTCACCGGGGGCTTCCATCCCCTGCCTCGGGTGCAATTTGCCTTGGCTCTCCCCCTGGGCGCCGAGGCCGATGGGGAATGGATGGATATCGAGTTCACGGCCACGCTCGATCCTGAGCAAGCCCGCCAGCAGTTGCAACGCCAACTTCCCCCTGGGTTTGCGCTGCTGGAGGTCTACCCCGTGGAGGTCTTCGGCTCAAGCTTGTCCCAGGAGCTCTCGGGTGCGACCTGGGCTGTGCAGTGGCGCGTCGAGCAGGGCCAGGCCATGGCTGCTCCCGAGGTGTGGGACGAGGCGGTCTCCCAACTGCTGGCTCAGGAGTCCTGGATTTGGGAGGACACCGATAAGAAAGGTCGAGCGAGGCAGCGGGATTTGCGGCCCTATCTCCAGCAGGTTGAACGGCGTCCCCGCTCGGCTGAGGACCCGGATCTTCAGGAGCTCCTGTACAGCGCGGTTGTCGATCCTGCGGGCCGCAGTTTGAAGCCGGAACAGCTGCAGCAGTGGTTCTCAACCAGCTTGGGTTTGCCGCTGGCCATGGTCGGTTTGCGGCGGCGTTCATTACTGCTGCAAAGCCCTTCTGGCTCTTGAAATCAACCGTGCTAGCTTGCGTTCAGGACGGCAGATGATTGACCGAAGTCGGTTGATTGATCTCTCCCTCGCCCGGCCAGCCGATGTTGGCTAAGAGCGATCGGAACTTCCTCGGCAGCTTTCACGAGTTTCCCTTCCTGAAAGTCGCTCCAGGCGGCGCTGTTCAGACGGGCACCAATTGGCACCCGCAACTCTTTCGTGTTCAGCCTCGATGGTTGAACGCCCCCACCTTTCGCCGCAGCTTCAGCCTCGGCGTCGCGCTCTGAGCTTTTTTCACATCCCACGGGCAGGAGTCACCCGGCATCGGCGATGCCGCGATCAGATCTCTGTCTCAGGCCAACGCGCTGCGTTGGGTTCGTCATTTCTTATCCCCTCCTGCCCTGCGCAGGTCATCTCCTGACCTTCCATGCCCCAGCAGATCGTCATCGCCGAGCAACTGCGGATTGCCGCTGTTCTCACCGATGAGCGTGTTGACGAGCTTGTCGTCGCACAGGGTCGCTACCAAATCGGCGACGTGTATCTCGGGACGATCGAGAACGTCCTGCCCGGCATTGACGCGGCCTTCGTCAACATCGGAGAGGGCGAGAAGAACGGCTTTATTCATGTCACCGACCTCGGTCCCCTTCGCCTGAAGAAGGGGACCGTCGGCATCACCGAATTGCTCGAGCCCCGCCAGAAGGTGCTGGTTCAGGTGATGAAGGAGCCCACGGGCACCAAAGGGCCCCGTCTGACCGGAAATCTCACCCTGCCGGGTCGTTTCTTGGTGCTGCAGCCCCACGGCCAAGGGGTCAATATTTCGCGCCGGATCACGGCTGAGAGTGAGCGCAATCGCCTCCGTGCCCTTGGCGTCCTGATCAAGCCCCCTGGGGCTGGCCTGCTGATCCGTACCGAAGCGGAGGGCATCAGCGAAGAGCAGCTCATTGACGATCTCGAGGCGCTGCTGCGCCAGTGGGAGGCCATTCAGACGGCCGCTGAGGCAGCGACGCCCCCGGTGCTGCTCAACCGGGATGACGACTTCATCCATCGCATCCTGCGCGATCACTACACCCCTGAGCTGGCGCGGATCGTGGTGGACGCGCCCGACGCGGTCGCCCGGGTCAACACCTTCTTGGGTAGTGACCATCAGCAGGTGCTGGTGGAGCATCACAGCGAGCCCACCGAAATCCTTGAGCACTACAAGGTCAATGCGGCGATTCGCGATGCCCTGAAGCCCCGGGTGGATCTGCCCTCGGGCGGTTACGTGATCATCGAGCCGACCGAGGCCCTGACCGTCATTGACGTCAACTCGGGTTCCTTTACCCGCTCGGCCAATGCCCGCGAGACGGTGCTCTGGACCAACTATGAGGCGGCGACAGAAATTGCGCGTCAACTGAAGCTGCGCAACATCGGTGGTGTCGTGATCATCGACTTCATCGATATGGAGTCCAGGCGCGATCAGCTCCAGCTGCTGGAGCACTTCACCTCTGAGGTGCGCTCCGATTCGGCCCGTCCCCAGATCGCCCAGATCAGCGAACTGGGCCTGGTGGAACTCACCCGCAAGCGCCAGGGGCAGAACATCTATGAGCTGTTTGGCCGGGCCTGCCCCAGTTGCGGCGGTCTGGGTCATGTGGTGGTGCTGCCTGGACAGGACACCCTCCAGCCCCTGGCCAGCGTCTCCGGCTTGGTTCGCTCGGCCGCCTCGGCCCGTGCTGAAGCCTCAACCCCGGCGGCACTGGAGAGCGGCAGTGGTGGCCGCCGCCGCGGACGTGGTCGCGGTGGCCGCGGCTCCGAGGGCGAGGTGGTGGCGGCCTACGAGGACAGCGTCTCGCTGGTCACCGGCCAGGCTGAGAGTCCTGCTGCCGCTAGCTCGGAAGGCCACAACCGCCGGCCTGAGCCTGAATTGGTCGCTGTGCCGATGGAGCCTGAGCAGGAGTTGGTCTACGGCTGGTTGGGTCTGAACCCAGCGCTGCTCCTGGATCCCGCCCCCAATCCCGACAACCTGTTGGTGCGGGTGGTGCGTCCAGGTCAAGACGCCGAGGCGGTCCTCGAGGAGGCCCGTCAGCAGTTGGCGGCTGCCGGTCCCCGCCGCCGCCGCCGCGGTCGCGGCGGAAACACTGCCAACAGCAACGGCCATGGCGCGACACCCGCTCCGGTGGCTGTCGCCCAGGCCGAACCCACGGGTGTGGCGATCACACCCCTGCCGACGGTCTCGATTACAGAAGTGGCCATCACTGAGGCCCCGCTGCCGGCGGTGGCGATCGTTGATTCCGCGGCTTCACCCGCTCCCGCAGACGAGGCTCCGGCCCGCGCAGGCCGCACTCGGACGCGCACCCGCAGCAGTGCAGTTGCGGTCACCGAAGAAGCCCCTGTTGCTGCAGCCTCGGTCGTTGCTGTTCCTGTTGCGGAGGAGGTCGACGACAACGGTGAGCCCCGCCGCCGCCGCCGCCGTTCCTCGGCGAGCGACTGAGGCCCAAGCGGGCGATGCGGATCGCTGGGGTCGATGAAGTGGGACGGGGCTGTTGGTTTGGCCCCGTCTTCGCCGGTGCCGTGGTGTTGAGCGATGCAGCCCGGGAGACCCTCTCGGCGGCTGGACTGACCGACAGCAAGGCCCTTTCCGCGAAGCGCCGCTCGCAGCTGGTCCCTTTGATCCTGGAGCAGGCCGAGTCCTGGGCCCTGGGCCAGGCCTCGGCCCAGGAAGTCGATGGCTTCGGGATTCGCAGTGCCACTGAACGGGCCATGCTGCGGGCCCTGCAGCGTCTGGGCTCCCCGGCCCCAGATCACGTCCTGGTGGATGGCAACCTGCCCCTGCGCCTCTGGTCCGGCTCCCAGGAGACCGTCGTGCGCGGGGACAGCGCGCACCTGGAGATTGCGGCGGCCAGCGTCCTGGCCAAGCAGGCGCGGGATGCCCTACTGGTCCGGCTCGCGCAGCGTTATCCCGGCTATGGCTTCGAGCGCCACGCTGGCTATGGAACCGCCCAACACCGTGCCGCCGTCCTCTCCCTTGGGCCAACGCAGCTGCATCGCCGCAGTTTTCTGCGCAAGGTCTTGGCGGCCTAGGCCTCGACGCTGGCGTGCTGCTTGCACCAGCGCTGAAAGTCGTTGATCAGTTGCTGTCCCACCCGGGTTTTGATCCCCAGCAGGATGCCCGCGAGCAGTGAGCGCCCCGTGGCCTCCAGGACTTTGGTGGGGATCAGCTTCAACAGGCTGGGTTGGCTGACACTGACGGCCAGGCTGGCCTCTCCGACCAACTCACCGCCGCGGGCCTCCAGCCAGGAGCCCAGGCTGAGTTGGAAATCATCGACGACCCCGAGGCCTTCGAGCTGGCAGTCGATGGCCTCCAGTTCGATCCGGTTGGGGCTCCGCCGCGCCACCAGGTCCACCACCGGTTGAATCTGCAGTTGGAAGACCTGCAGCTTGGTCACCGTGTAGCGGTAGCGCCCAGGAGCGATCTTGCTGAGTTGTTGGGCCTCGAGCAGGGCTTCAATCACCTGCTCTTCATCGTCCAGGTAGGCACCCAGACGCTCGGCGTTCTGCTGCACCGGCAACTGCAACGCTTGGCTGGCACTGAAGGCCAGGGGCATCAAAAGGCGGCCGGGGCGGCATGATCCTATCGAGCACGGCCCGATCAGCCCCATGCGCATTGCTTTTCTTGGTCCGGTGGGCACCTATGGGGAGCAGGCGGCCCAGGCCTTCGCCAAGCTCGAGCAGTGGGAGGCGCCTGAACTGCTGCCCCAGACAGGAATTCGTGCGGTGATTCAGGCCCTCGCCGCCGGTCGGGTGGATGCCGCGGTGGTTCCCGTCGAGAACTCCGTCGAGGGCGGTGTCACGGCCTGTTTGGATGCGCTCTGGGAGCACCCAGAACTGGAGATTTCCCGGGCGGTGGTGTTGCCCATTCGCCATGCCCTGGTCGGCAGCGGCAGCGTGGAGGGGGTCAGCGAAGTCCTCTCCCATCCCCAGGCCCTGGCGCAGTGCAGCCTCTGGCTGAGCACCAACCTGCCCAATGCCCTGCAGCTGCCCACGAGCTCGACCGCAGAGGCGGCCCGCATGGTGGCCGGCAGTCACTTCCGTGCGGCCATCGCTTCCCAGCAGGCCGCCAAGGAGCACGGCCTCAAGGAGTTGGCCTATCCCATTAATGATGTGGCGGGCAACTGCACCCGCTTTTTGCTGCTGCGTCAGGGCGAGCGCAACTGGCATGGCGAGCTGGCCAGCTTGGCCTTCTCACTGCAGGCGAACCAACCCGGTGCTCTGCTCAAGGCCCTGGCTTGCTTTGCCCATCGGGACCTGAACATGAGCCGCATTGAGTCCCGCCCCTCCAAGCGGGAGATGGGCGAGTACATCTTTTTTGTGGACCTGGAACTGCCCAGCGGACCCGAACCGCTGCAACAGGCCATGGAGGAGCTCAAGCCCCTATGCGAGCACCTGGCGGTGTTTGGGGCCTATCCGATGACCCAGCTCTAGGCCGCCGGTTTGCGGGTTCGGAAGACACCGAACTGCATCATCCCGGTGGCGAAGCCCCAATGCATCAGCAGCAGGGTGGGTGACTCCCGCAGCCCCATCAGCACAGCCTTAGGACCCAGGCCGAGGACTGCTTTGGGCCTGCGCACCCCTTCGAGGATGGATTCAATCCAGGAGGGCAGGGTCTCGCGGCTCCAATCGCCGGTCTCCACGAGGGCGCCGCTGCTCCAGGGGCTTTGCTCGAGGTTGCGGCGGAAACCCGGGATGCTGGCGAATTCCGGGTGGGCCCACTGCACCAGGAGCTGGTGCATCACCCAGCGCTCCTTGCGGTTGAGGGGTTTGACCTCCGGATCGCGGCGGTTCCAGTCGGCCACGGCCAACAGACCACCGGGTTTGAGCACCCGCAGCAGTTCATCGGCGTAGCGCTGCTTATCAGGCATGTGAGGGCCTGCTTCCACGCTCCAGACCGCATCAAAGCTGCCGTTCTCCAGCTGCAGATCGAGGGCATCCATCACCGCGAAGCGGCAGCTCAGGCCCTCGGGGGTGAGCTCCTGCGCCCGTTGAATTTGGCCCGGGCTGATGCTGATGCCGAGCACGTTCAGGCCGTAGTCGCGGGCCAGGATCCGGGCACTGCCACCGATGCCGCAGCCGACATCCAGGACGGTGCTGCCCCGGGGCAGCTGATCCAGCCCGCTCCAACGCGCCAGTTCGTGGACAAAGTCAGCCTTGGCGGCCCGAAAGTCCCGGGCTTCTGGCGGAGAGCCGTAATGCCCCAGGTGGACGTGGTCGCCCCAAAGCCGCTCCAGCAGTTGGTCGTCGGTCCAGCGGTCGTAGGCCTCCGCCACGCTGGCGGTGCTCTCGAAGGCCCGATCGCGCGCTGACCAAATCGCCAGGCCAATGAGTAACAGGACCGCCGCCACGGCGGCCGCCAGCATCAGGCCGCTCGCCCAGGGGCTGAGCAGCGCCAAAACGGCAGGGGTGGGCATCTCAGTCCTCCTCGCTCTCGCCCGTCTTCAGGTCGCGCAGGGTCGACTCCAGGACCGTTCGAGCGGCCAGCTGGCGCCGGGTCTCATCCAGCAGTTCGAATTCCTGCCGCAGCCGCTCTTCGGTGTTCGTGATCTCCAGCAGAGCCTGCTGTTGATCAGCCACGGGACCGCCCAGGTGGGAGCCAATCCAATAGGAGAGCTCCCTGGGCAGGTCCGGAAGGTCGCTGGGGAGGCTGGTGGGTTTGCCCATCAGCTTGCCGGTCAGTTCCACCACGTCCTTGAGGGCACTGCTGACCTCTCCGGAGAGTTCCTGAAGCCCGCTGTGGTCCTCGGGCTGCTCGTCCTCAATCCAGCTCACCAGGCCGACCTTGAAGGGGGCTTCGCGCACCACCTCCAGCAGCCTGAAGCGCTGTTGTCCCATCGTGACGATGTAGCTGCGGTCGTCGTCCTGGGTTTGGCACTGCAGGATCTCAGCGCAACAGCCCACGCTGGCCATCGTGCCTTCCTGGGGGTCCCAGCGGACCACCCCAAAGCGCCGGTCACTCTCCAGAACCGTGCGCAGCATCATGCGGTAGCGCGGCTCAAAGATGTGCAACGGCAGCACTTCCTGGGGGAAGAGCACCACATCCGGCAGCGGGAACAGCGGTAGTTCTCTCACGGCCAGTTGCGTCACGTCGTTGCACTTCTGCCTGAGGAGGGCGAATCCTAGGCAGTGATGATTCGCTCTCGTGTGGATCGAACACACAAAAAAACCCGCCCTGAGGCGGGTTTTGGGGATCCAGCTGCAAAGCGAGGAATCAGAGCTTGACTTCGATGTCGACGCCGCTGGGCAGGTCGAGCTTCATCAGAGCGTCGATGGTCTTCGCCGAGGGGCTGTAGATATCGATAATCCGGCGGTGGGTGCGGGTCTCGAAGTGCTCACGGGAATCCTTATCCACGTGGGGCGAGCGCAGCACGCAATAGATCTTGCGCTTGGTGGGCAGGGGAATCGGACCGATCGCCGTTGCAGCGGTGTGATCAGCCGTTTCGATGATTTTTTCGCAGGACAGATCCAGCATGCGGCGGTCAAACGCCTTCAGGCGGATGCGGATCTTCTGCTGGGCAATAGCGGTGGACATGGAGTGTCTGACGTCGTTAAGCGTTCAACGGTTCTGGCTTGATCCTTGCGGGACAAGGCACAGGAAGGGAAGCGCTGGGTGCCGGGAACCGGAACAAACCCAAAGCAGCTGGATTGTCGAGGTGCGTGAGAGAGGGGTGGAGACGAGCTCCACCCCTCAAACCTAGATCAGGGCCGAGACCCAATCAGGATCAGGCGATGATCTTGGAGACCACGCCAGCACCGATGGTGCGGCCGCCTTCGCGGATAGCGAAGCGCATGCCTTGCTCGATGGCGACGGGGCAGATCAGCTCGCCGGTCATCTTGATGCGGTCACCGGGCATCACCATTTCCACGTTGGAGCCGTCGTCGGCGGTGAAAGCGGTGATTTGACCGGTCACGTCGGTCGTACGGATGTAGAACTGCGGGCGATAGCCAGCAAAGAAGGGGGTGTGGCGGCCGCCTTCTTCCTTCTTCAGCACGTAGACCTCACCCTCGAACTTGGTGTGAGGGGTGATGGAGCCGGGCTTCACGAGCACCATGCCGCGCTCGATGTCTTCCTTCTGGATGCCGCGCAGCAGCAGACCCACGTTGTCGCCGGCCATGCCCTCGTCGAGGAGCTTGCGGAACATCTCCACACCGGTGACGGTGGTCTTGCGGGTGTCCTTGATACCCACAATCTCGATTTCCTCGCCCACCTTGACCACACCACGCTCGATGCGGCCGGTGGCCACGGTGCCGCGACCGGTGATGGAGAAGACGTCTTCGACAGCCATCAGGAAGGGCTTGTCGACCTCACGCTCGGGCTCGGGGATGGCGCTGTCAACGGCGTCCATCAGCTCGTCGATCTTGGCTTCCCAGTCGGCTTCGCCTTCGATCGCCTTGAGGCCGGAGACCTTCACCACGGGGATGTCGTCGCCGGGGAAGTCGTAGCTGCTGAGCAGTTCACGCACTTCCATCTCGACGAGCTCGAGGATTTCCTCGTCGTCGACCATGTCGCACTTGTTCAGTGCAACCACCAGAGCGGGAACGCCCACCTGCTTGGCCAGGAGGATGTGCTCCTTGGTTTGGGCCATGGGGCCGTCGGTGGCTGCCACCACCAGGATGGCGCCGTCCATCTGGGCAGCACCGGTGATCATGTTCTTCACGTAGTCCGCGTGACCGGGGCAGTCCACGTGGGCGTAGTGACGACCGGCGGTCTCGTACTCAACGTGGGCGGTGTTGATGGTGATACCGCGCTCACGCTCTTCGGGAGCACCGTCGATGTCGGCGTAGTTCTGAACTTTGGCCTGACCCTTCTTGGCCAGCACGTTGGTGATGGCGGCGGTGAGGGTGGTCTTGCCGTGGTCAACGTGGCCGATGGTGCCGATGTTGACGTGGGGCTTATTCCTTTCGAACTTCTCGCGAGCCATGATGAAAAAGAATCGGGGGGTAAATGGGTAGGGAAAAGATCAGGAATTGCCCTGATTCTTGGAGATGATGGCTTCTGCCACGTTGCGAGGAATTTCCTCGTAATGGCTGAATTCCATCGAGAAGATACCCCGACCCTGGGTCATGGATCGGAGCTGGGTGGCGTAGCCGAACATCTCGGCCAGCGGCACCTTGGACTGGACTTTGGACTGACCATTGTCGATGGACTGTCCTTCGACCTGACCGCGGCGCGATGAGAGGTCACCGATGACGCTTCCGAGGAAGTCCTCAGGAACCTCAACTTCGACCTTCATCATGGGCTCAAGAAGTACGGGATTGCACTTCTTGACGCCGTCTTTGAAGGCCATGGAGCCGGCGATCTTGAACGCCATCTCCGAGGAGTCGACGTCATGGTACGACCCGTCGATCATGGTGACCTTCACATCGATCATCGGGAATCCTGCAATCACACCGGACTGGCAGGTTTCCTTCATGCCGGCTTCAGCCGGACCGATGTACTCCTTGGGCACGACGCCGCCAACAATCTTGTTGACGAACTCGAACCCGGAACCCGGTTCGCCGGGCTCCATTTCGATCACCACGTGGCCGTACTGGCCCTTACCACCGGTTTGACGGGCAAATTTGCCCTCGCCCTTGGCGCTGGCGCGAATGGTTTCGCGATAGGACACCTGAGGCGCACCGATGTTGGCCTCCACCTTGAATTCGCGCAGCATGCGGTCCACCAGGATCTCCAGGTGGAGTTCGCCCATGCCGGCGATCACGGTTTGGCCGGTCTCTGCATCCGTGCGAACCCGGAAGGTCGGGTCCTCTTCGGAGAGGGACTGCAGGGCTTTGGAGAGTTTCTCCATGTCGCCCTTGGTCTTGGGCTCGACAGCCACCGAGATCACGGGCTCGGGGATGTAGAGCGATTCCAGGATGATCGGATCGGCGTCGACGCAGAGGGTGTCGCCGGTGGTGGTGTCCTTAAGACCCAGAACGGCGCCGAGATCGCCGGCGCGGAGTTCGTCCACTTCCTCACGATCGTCGGCCTTGAGGACGATCAAGCGAGAGATGCGCTCTTTCTTGTCCTTGGTGGAGTTCAGCACGTAGCTGCCCTTCTGGAGCACACCCGAGTAGATGCGCACAAAGGTGAGCTTGCCGAAGGGGTCAGCCATGACCTTGAAGGCCAGTGCGCTGAAGGGGGCGTTGTCGTCGGCGGGACGCACCGCTTCGCTGCCATCAGCCAGAAGACCCTGGATCGGGGGCACATCCACCGGGGCGGGCATGTAGTCCACCACGGCATCCAGCAGCAGCTGAACGCCCTTGTTCTTGAAGGCGGAGCCGCAGAGCATGGGCACCAGGCCGTGCTTCAGCACGCCCTCGCGGATGCCCTTGGCCAGTTCTGCCTCGCTCAGCTCGCCTTCCTCGAGGAACTTCTCGATCAGCGCTTCATCGGTTTCAGCGATGGTCTCCATCAGAGTGGCGCGCCACTCATCAACGAGATCCTTCATGTCCGCAGGGACATCGGTCTCTTCGATGTCCTTGCCGAGGTCGTCCTTGTAGATGAAGGCGCGGTTCTTGACCAGGTCGATAATCCCGCTCAGTTCACCCTCAGCGCCGATGGGCAGCTGAATCGGAACGGCGTTGGCCTTCAGGCGGTCCTTGATTTGACCGTGCACCTTGAGGAAGTCAGCGCCGGTGCGGTCCATCTTGTTGACGAACACCATGCGCGGAACGCTGTAGCGGTCCGCTTGACGCCAGACGGTTTCCGACTGGGGCTGAACACCACCGACGGCACAGAAGACGGCGATCACGCCATCGAGCACACGCATGGAGCGCTCCACCTCAATGGTGAAGTCCACGTGGCCGGGGGTATCAATGATGTTGATGCGGTGGTCGTTCCAGCTGGTGGAGATCGCCGCAGCAGTGATGGTGATGCCCCGCTCGCGCTCCTGGGCCATCCAGTCGGTCACGGCGGCGCCGTCATGCACCTCACCGATCTTGTGCACCACACCTGAATAAAACAGGATTCGTTCAGTGGTGGTGGTTTTACCGGCATCAATGTGTGCCGCAATACCAATATTTCTGACGCGTTCCAGGGGAATAGCGCGAGCCACGGGGCAGGTCTCCGGAGGGTGGAATCGACAAAAAAGCGGGCGTCACTCTACAAGTCGGTCACATCCGACCTGAGATGCCGCAGTTCCGCTTAGTAGCGGTAGTGAGCGAAGGCCTTGTTGGCTTCGGCCATCTTGTGGGTCTCTTCGCGCTTGCGAACGGCGCTGCCAGCTTCGTTGGCGGCATCCATCAGTTCGCCGGCCAGCTTCTGGGCCATGCTCCGGCCATTGCGGGCGCGCGAGAAATTCACGAGCCAGCGCAGGGCCATGGCGGTGCCACGCTCCTGACGGACTTCCATGGGCACCTGGTAGGTGGCACCACCGACGCGGCGGGCACGCACTTCCACGAGGGGAGTGGCGTTCTTCACCGCGGTTTCGAACAGCTCGAGGGCGTCACTGCCGGTCCGCTCGTTGATCAGCGTGAAGGCGTCGGAAAGAATCCGCTGAGCGGTGGACTTCTTGCCGTGCTTCATCAGACGGGCAACCATCATGGTTGCCAGACGGCTGTTGAACTGGGGATCGGGAAGAACCGGGCGCTTCTCGGCGGCGTTGCGGCGTGACATAGAGCTAAGGGGAGGAAGTCAGAAACGAACGTCGAAAGGAAATCAATCCTTGGGGGTTTTGGCGCCGTACTTGGAGCGGGACTGACGACGGTCCTTCACACCCGCGGTGTCGAGGGTGCCGCGAATGATGTGGTAGCGGACACCGGGCAGGTCCTTCACACGACCGCCGCGGATCATCACCACGGAGTGTTCCTGCAGGTTGTGGCCGATACCGGGGATATAGGCGGTCACCTCAAAGCCGGAGGTCAGGCGCACACGGGCCACCTTCCGCAGAGCCGAGTTCGGCTTCTTCGGGGTTGAGGTGTACACGCGGGTGCAGACACCACGGCGCTCAGGGCAGGAGCGCAGTGCGGGCGACTTGGTCTTGCGGGTAAGGCGCGTCCGCTCACTGCGGATCAGCTGCTGAATCGTGGGCATCGAGGGCCGGGAGTTTTCGAGGGGCCGGAAGCGAGGTCGGAGAGCCGACCGTTTCGACAATCCGCCACATTACTTTGTCGAGGTGCTGCCACCCTGAGCGGGTTCGTCAGCGGGGCCAAAGGCCGCACCACAAGCGCAAACGCGGTGCTCTCGGCCGGTGCGGATCAAGAACCCGCCCCCGCTGAGGTCACCTCGATAGTCGAGCTCGAGGGTGTTGAGTCGCTCGCCCTGGTCGCCGGGGGCAAACAGAGTGATCCCGTCGGCGCGTGCCACGGGAACTCCGGCCAGACGGCCCGGACGAATGCGAATCACCCAGCGCTCGCAGGTGCCATCCACCAGGTCAAGGTGCATCATCCCCGGGGTGCCGGCGACGGCCGCTTGGCGGCCGAGCTCTGCGGCAGCCGCTGCGGTGAGTTGCATGCCTTGGCCCTTGGGCATGGCAAAGAAAAGGCTGGGTCGACCCAGTGTGTCAGGGCGGGCTGGAGGCCAGCCGCGCCGGCGGACGGTTGGGCCGTGGCATCGGTGCACGGGGGATCAAGCCAATGCCGTTGTGGACCGATCCAGCGATGCCCCGTCCTTTCACGGTTTGGACATCCGCCAGAACCAGGCCGGTGGAGCTGCCTCCATCGAGGTTCAGCGCCTCCTTGAGGCCGCGCTGTTTCAGGAGTAACGCCGTTTCCATCAAGGTCGGCCCGGCGTTATTGACCCCCTGCAGGGTGATCAGCCACAGCTGACGTCCGTCGCTGGCGATCACGGTTCTTGGGGCGCCCTGACGGATGAAGCCAGGGCTGAATCCCTCCGCTTGGCCGTTGAGGGCCACCAGCCCAGAGCGCAGCAGCAGCGGGCCACCGCCGACCACAAAGGGTTTGTCCCCAACGACGGAAGTCGATCGGCTGCTGAGCACGAGGCGTTCTCCCGGCTGCCAGTCGACCTGAACCCCGCCGCGGGCCACCAACAGTTCATCCCCGGCGCGCAAGGGGACCCCGGGTTGGGGAATGCCCTCGATGCGCTGTTGCACAACGCCATTGCGGAGCACGAACCCCAGTTCTTGGCCGGTTAACGGCTGATAGCGCGGACCCCAGGCTTCGGTGTAGCGGGCCAGTCCCTTCTGGACGTAGCCGCTGTTCAGGCTGATCAGCGACCAGCGCCGTTGGCGTGGATCGAGCACGCTCTCCTGAAGCCTGAGTCGATCGAACTGGGGAAGTTCACCATCGCCCCAGCCCACGGCCCCCCGATTCAGGATCGGTCCTGAGAGCCACTGGCCGTTGTCCTTGAGCGCCCCCAGGGGAAGCCGGTTCACGCGATTGAAAAAGCCGCCATTGATGGCGATCAGGGCCGATTCATTGCGGGCCAGCTGACTGAGGCTGCTGAGGCCCTTCATCCCGTTGCTTCGGTTGAGCGGGCGCAGGTCGACCGGGACTCGGCGTGGATCGAGCTGGACGCTGTTGATCAGGACCTGGCGGTTGCCGATGCGGTCCACCGTTCGATTGAGGGCTAGCCCCTGGCGCTGCAGGGTCGCAAGGGCGGTGTTGGGGCTGGTGCCGCTCGGGCGATTGAGGCTGGTGAGTGCGGTGTCGCTGGGCAGGTCGAGGACCAGGCGCCAAGGCCGGCCCAGGGTTAGGCGTTCCCCTTTGGCCTCCAGCTGCAGCCAGCCGTTCTCTTGGCGGGGTTTCAGCCCCAGCCCTGCCAGTTGCCGCAGTTGCTCTGGGTTGCCTTCGGCACTGATGGCCAGTTGGCCGTCATCGCTGCGCACCAGCGCCGGGGCCTTGAGGTCAAGGACCACGCGCCGGCCGCTGATGCCGTTGTCCCTGGCGCGGATCGCTTCTAGGGGGCGAACCGGGAGCTCCAGGCTCAGTTCGTTTTTCCCGAAGGGCTCAAAGCTCACGCCGACGCGGCGCAGCAGGTCGCTGACTGGAACAGCGACCTCATCCCCCAGGCTCTGTTGTCGCCTGGCGGGAAGGCTGATTTCGCTGCCAAACCATTCCAGTTGCAGCATGCCCCGCTCTCCGCTGGAGCGCTGGACGCCGAGCTGGTTCTCCAGGAATTCGAGGGTGAGCCAGAGCTCGCCCCGTTCGATGCGCCAGCGGGCTGGTTGCGTGCGTCCGTTGGCGCGAATCAGTGACCCTTCCGCCTGCCGGATCGGTCTCACCTCGGCCGGTGGCGGAGGCGGTGGAATGAGCGGGATCCCGGGATGCAGGGCTGCCAGGACGGGCATCAAAGCCATGAAGCAGCCCGCTCAGTCTCGAAACGCTAGCGACCTTGGAGCGGTCCGCCAGCACTTGCTTGAGTTGCAGGTGGTCCAGCTTTTAGATTCAGAAGCTCGCAGCGGGACCGAGGTTTAGGGCGATCCGTCGCCTTCCGTTCGGTCGACCCGGCTGCTTCGTTACTACCGATAGACCTGTTGTCGCTGGGCTATGCCGCTGTCTTCTCGTCCTGTTTGGCCCCATTGCGACAGCCCCGCCCCGGCAGAGGTGGCCGGCGAGAAGGATGCCTGCGGCGTTGGTTTTCTGGCGAACCTCAAAGGTGAGACCAGCCACTGGGTCCTGAAGCAGGCCCTGCGCGGTCTGGACTGCATGGAGCACCGCGGCGGCTGCGGCGGCGATGGCGATTCCGGCGATGGCGCCGGTGTGCTCTGCGGCATCCCCTGGACCTATCTCGAGGCGGTTTGGCCTGAAGCTGCCGCCGCCTCAGCTGCAACCCGTGGTTTGGGCATGGTGTTCCTGCCTGCCGAGGCGGGCAAGCGCGATCAAGCCAAGGCCTTTTGCGACGAGGAAGCTCAGGCCCTGGGACTGCGCAGCCTGGGCTGGCGCAGCGTTCCCGTGGACCCCAGCGTCTTAGGTCCCCTGGCCCGCGGCACGGCTCCAGTGATTGAGCAGTGGCTGCTCGCCGCCGATTGCGATGGTGACGCCCTCGAGGCCCTGCTGTTCCGCCTGCGGCGCCGCTGCGGCGATCGTGCGCGCAGTGTCTGGGGTGCCGTCCCAAGCGACCTTTACTTCGCGTCCTTGAGCAGCCGGACGGTTGTCTACAAGGGCATGGTCCGCTCGGAGGTCCTCTCCGCCTACTACGGGGACCTTCGCGATGAACGCTTCGCGGTCAGTTTCGCGGTCTATCACCGTCGTTTCAGCACCAACACGCTGCCCCGCTGGCCCCTGGCCCAGCCGATGCGTCTCCTGGGCCACAACGGCGAGATCAACACCCTTCTGGGGAACCTGAATTGGGCCCGCGCCGCCGAGGCTGACCTCGATGCGGTTTGGGGCGAGGCCGCCTCGGACCTCAAGCCGGTGGTGAATTCCGCCTTCAGCGATTCGGCCAACCTTGATGCCACCCTCGAGCTGCTGGTTCGCAGTGGTCGCCCGATCACCGAGAGCCTGCTGACCCTGGTGCCGGAGGCCTTCCGCGATCAGCCGGCCCTGGCTGACAAGCCAGCGGTCCAGGCCTTCTATGAGTACTCGGCCTGCACCCAGGAGCCCTGGGATGGCCCAGCGCTTCTGGTCTTCGCCGATGGCCGCAGCGTTGGCGCCACCTTGGATCGCAATGGCCTGCGCCCGGCTCGCTACTGCATCACCAGCGACGGCTTTGTGGTGATGGGCTCGGAAACCGGCGTGGTGGAGCTCGAGGAAAGCCGGATCATCGAAAAGGGTCGCCTGGGCCCCGGCCAGATGTTGGCCGTTGATCTGGAGAACGGTCGCCTGCTCCATAACTGGGACGTCAAGCAAGAGGTGGCCGCGCGTCACCCCTACGGCCAGTGGTTGGCGGAGCACCGCCGCACCCTGACGGCCCAGCCCTGGACCCAGGAGCGCCAGCTGGCTGACCTGGAGCTGCTCCAGCAGCAAACCGCCTTTGGTTTCACCGCCGAGGACTTCGATCTGGTGATCGAGGACATGGCCGGTGCGGCCAAGGAGCCCACCTACTGCATGGGTGATGACATCCCCTTGGCGGTGCTCTCCGATAAGCCCCACCTTCTGTACGACTACTTCAAGCAGCGCTTCGCCCAGGTCACCAACCCGCCGATTGACCCCCTGCGGGAGAAGTTGGTGATGAGCCTGGAGATGCATCTGGGCAAGCGGGGCTCTCCCCTCAAGCCCGAGGCCGCCGCGGCAGCGGTTCTGCATCTCAACAGCCCGATCCTCAATGAGGCCGAGTTGGCGGCGGCCACCCAGCAGGGCATTGCCAGCCGCACGCTCTCGACCCTGATGCCGATCACCGGCGGACCGGCCGGCCTTGAGGCGGCACTGACCCAGCTCTGCAGCGACGCTGAAGCCGCCGTGCGCAGCGGCAACCAAATCCTGGTGCTCTCTGACCGGGGAATCACGGCAACCACGTCCTATATCCCCCCGCTCCTGGCGGTGGGTGCGGTGCACCATCACCTGCTGAACCAGGGACTGCGCCTGCAGACCTCCCTGGTGGCTGAGACCGCCCAGTGCTGGAGCACCCACCACCTGGCTTGCCTGATCGGCTACGGCGCCAGCGCTGTTTGCCCCTGGCTCACCTGGGAGACCACGCGTCATTGGCTGGCCCATCCCAAGACGCAGAAATTGATTGAGCGGGGCAAGCTGCCCGCCCTGACCCCCGATCAGGTCCAGGCCAATGTGCGCAAGGCCCTCGAAGACGGTCTACGCAAGATCCTCTCCAAGATCGGTATCTCCCTGCTGGCCAGCTACCACGGAGCCCAGATCTTCGAGGCGATCGGTGTCGGTGCCGATCTGATCGAGCGGGCCTTCAAGGGCACCACCAGCCGCGTGGCTGGTCTGAGCCTGGCGGAATTGGCCAGCGAGACGCTGACCTTCCACGCCAAGGCGTTCCCAGAACTCAACCGCACCAAGCTCGAGTTCATGGGCTTTGTGCAGTACCGGACCGGCGGGGAATACCACCTCAACAGCCCGGAGATGACCAAGGCGCTCCATGCGGCGATCAAGCAGGGGCCCGGCTACGACCACTTCTCCACCTACAAAACCCTGGTGGAGAACCGTCCGGTGACGGCCCTGCGGGACCTTCTGGAGCTGCAACCCGCCGCCACTCCGCTGCCCCTCGATCAGGTCGAGAGCATCGAGAGCATCTGTGAGCGCTTCTGCACCGGCGGCATGAGCTTGGGTGCCCTCTCGCGCGAAGCCCATGAAGTCTTGGCCGTCGCGATGAACCGCATCGGCGGCAAGAGCAACAGCGGTGAGGGCGGCGAGGACCCGGCTCGCTTCAAGGTCCTGGGGGATGTGAATGCGGAGGGCCTCTCCGCCACCCTGCCCTCGATCAAGGGTCTGAAAAACGGGGACACCGCCTGCTCTGCGATCAAGCAGATCGCCTCGGGCCGCTTTGGCGTGACCCCCGAGTACCTGCGCAGCGGCAAGCAGCTCGAGATCAAGGTGGCCCAAGGGGCCAAGCCCGGTGAAGGCGGCCAGCTCCCCGGTCCGAAGGTCGATCCCTACATCGCCTGGTTGCGCAACAGCAAGCCTGGGGTGGCCTTGATCTCACCGCCGCCTCACCACGACATCTATTCGATCGAGGATCTGGCGCAGCTCATCCATGACCTGCACCAGGTGCATCCCGCCGCCAAGGTCAGCGTCAAGCTGGTGGCTGAGATCGGCATCGGCACCATCGCGGCAGGTGTGGCCAAGGCCAATGCCGATGTCATCCAGATCTCTGGCCATGACGGCGGCACCGGTGCCTCGCCCCTGAGCTCGATCAAGCATGCCGGCGGTCCCTGGGAACTCGGTCTGACCGAGGTTCACCGGGCTCTGCTGGAGAACGGCCTGCGTGATCGCGTGCTGCTGCGGGCCGATGGCGGCCTGAAGACCGGCTGGGACGTGGTCATCGCCGCCCTGCTGGGCGCTGAGGAATACGGCTTCGGTTCGATCGCGATGATCGCCGAGGGCTGCATCATGGCCCGCGTTTGCCACACCAATAACTGCCCGGTCGGCGTGGCCACCCAGAAGGAGGCCCTGCGCAAGCGCTTCACCGGTCTGCCTGAGCAGGTGGTGAACTTCTTCCTGTTCGTCGCCGAGGAAGTGCGTCAGCTGATGAGCGTGCTGGGCGTGGCCCGTCTGGAGGACCTGATTGGTCGCTCGGACCTGCTGAAGCCCCGCTCTGTGCAGCTGGCGAAAACCAAGGCCCTGGATCTCTCCTGCCTGCTGGATCCCATCCCCCAGGCGGCCGATCGCGCCTGGTTGCGCCACGCCGAGGCGGCCCATGGCAACGGCGTGATCCTTGAGGATCAGCTGCTGGCTGATGCCGAGCTGATGGCGGCCATTGAGAACCACGGCCAGCTCGCCAGGACCCTGCCGATCATCAACACCGATCGCAGCGTCTGCGCCCGTCTGGGCGGTGAGATCGCGGCTCGCCATGGCAACACCGGCTTCCAGGGACAACTCGACCTCACCTATGAGGGTGCGGCGGGACAGAGCTTTGGCGCATTCACCGTTCAGGGCATGAATGTGCGCCTGGTGGGTGAGGCCAACGACTACGTCGGCAAAGGCATCAACGGTGGTCGCATCACCGTCGTTCCCCCTGCCGGTGGCAATGATCCCGGTGCCCAGGTGATCCTGGGGAACACCTGCCTCTATGGCGCCACCGGTGGTGAGCTCTTTGCCCTCGGCCGTGCCGGTGAGCGTTTCGCTGTGCGCAACAGCGGCGTCAAGACCGTGGTGGAAGGCGCCGGCGACCACTGCTGCGAATACATGACCGGTGGTGTGGTCGTGGTGCTCGGCAGCACGGGCCGCAACGTGGGCGCCGGCATGACCGGTGGCGTCACCTTCATCCTCGATGAGAACGGTGGTCTGCGCGATCGCGTCAACCCTGAGATCGTCGAGATCTGTGAGCTCACGACCCCTGAGCAGGAGGCCATGCTCAAGCCTCTGCTCGAGGCCCATCTCGCGGCCACCGGCAGCAGCAAGGCGTCCACGATCCTGGGCGACTGGTCCAGCTGGAAAGGGCGCTTCAAGGTGCTGGTTCCCCCCAGCGAGAAGGCCAACGTCGGCCTGGCGGAGCGGGAGGCGGTGGCGGCCTGAGCCGCCGGTTCTCCGCTCCTTCGGGTTCGGTTGCTGCACCACTGGGTCGGCTCACCCCACCCTTTGGTTCGGCTGGCCCGACCGCTGCAATCCGAGACCGTCCATAGCGTTTGGGCAACCGCAACGGAGCCATGCCTCCTGAGTTCGCCCAACCCTTTCAACAGCTCTTTGCCCGCCAGATGACCCTGGCCCTGCTCGAGCACTGTGTCCGCCTGGATGCTCCCGTGAGCCTGGTGAACCAGCGCCTGGATGCCCTTGGGGACTGCCCTGAGGCCCAGGCTCTGGAAGCTGAATTTCTGCTGGAGCCCCAGGCTTAAGCCAGGCCTAGCGGGGGTGCAGCTGCATCAGGCGCTGCACCTCACCGGCGTGATAGCTGCTGCGGGTCAGGGGAGTGCTGACCACCTGCAGGAAGCCCAGCTCCTGCTCGCCGTGGAGACGGAAGCGCTCGAATTGCTCGGGGGTGACGAACCGATCCACCGGCAGGTGCTTCGGCCCCGGGGAGAGGTACTGGCCGATCGTGACGATGTCGACCCGGTGTTCCCTGAGATCCAGCAGGGTCTCGATCACTTCCTCGTCGCTTTCCCCAAGGCCGACCATCAGGCCGGACTTGCTGTAGGCCTTCGGCCAGCGCTCCCGCACCTGCAGCAGCAGCTCGAGCGAGCGTTCGTAGATCCCCTGGGGTCTGGCTTTTTTGTAGAGCCTGGGCACCGTCTCGATGTTGTGGTTCAGCACATCGGGGCCGGCCTCCATCACCGTGGCCAGGGCATCCCAGTCCCCGCAGAAATCAGGGATCAGCAGCTCAATGGTGGTCTGGGGAGAGCGCTGGCGGACCGCCTCGATGCAGGCCACAAATTGGCTGGCTCCGCCATCGCTCAGGTCGTCGCGATTCACCGAGGTGATCACCACATGCTTCAGGCCCAGCCGCGCGGTGGCTTCCCCCAGGCGCTCGGGCTCGGTCGGATCGAGGCTGCGAACGCTCTTGTCGAAATCGATGTCGCAGTAGGGGCAGGCCCGGGTGCAGCCCGGCCCCATGATCAAAAAGGTCGCCGTGCCCCCGGCGAAGCACTCGCCGATGTTCGGGCAGCTGGCCTCCTGGCAGACGGTGTTGAGCTTGAGATCCAGCAGCAGATCGGCCACTTCCCCGATCCGTTCCCGCTGGGGAGCTTTGACGCGCAGCCAGTCGGGTTTCAGCAAGGGATGAGGAGCGCGCCGAAGGCACCAAAGGGCTGGCTGACTCTAGGAAGCGACTGGTCCACCATCTCCTACACTCCGCCCATCGGGATGTAGCGCAGCTTGGTAGCGCACTTCGTTCGGGACGAAGGGGCCGCAGGTTCGAATCCTGTCATCCCGATTCTTATTGCAGCTCTGCGCCTGGATATCCCCTCGGGGTGACCATTCGGCCGTCCTCGGCGCGACTGCTGCTGTTGCCGATCAGCACCAGGGTGAGCATGTCCACCTGCTCGATCGGAAGACCGCCGAGTTCGTGCAGGGTCACCTGCTCTTCGGGGCGCCCGAGTTGGCGAGCGAGGACCACAGGCGTGCTGGCAGGCCGTCCGGAGAGCAGAAGCTGCTGGGCCCGCTCCAGCTGCCAATCCCTGCCCTTGGAGCGCGGGTTGTAGAGGGCGACGACAAAGTCGCCTGCCGCCGCTGCCACCAGGCGCTTTTCGATCACCTCCCAAGGGGTCAGACGGTCGCTCAGGCTGATGGTGCAGAAGTCGTGCATCAACGGTGCTCCGGCCCGGGCCGCGGCAACCTGCAGGGCTGAGATGCCGGGATGGACCTCGAAGCCCGGACGGTCCAGGGGATCGAGCTCGAGCCAGAGCTCCAGGGCCAGTCCCGCCATCCCATAGATGCCGCTATCCCCCGAGGAGACCAAGGAGACGGTCTGTCCCTCGCAGGCCAGGCGCAGCGCCTGCCTGCAGCGTTCTCGCTCTTGGGTCAGCTGACCGTCACTGCGCAGTTGATCGGGGCGGCGCAGCGGTTCAAGCAAATCCAGGTAGAGCCCGTAGCCGACCCAAACGCAGCTCTGGCTGAGGGCCGCTTTGGCGTCCGGGGTCAGGAGGTCCAGCCGTCCTGGCCCACTGCCGATCAGATGCAACTGGCCGCGATGGGGTGCCCATTGACTGGCGGCCAGGGCCAGAGCTGCGGTCGCCGCTCCCTGTTCCCCTGCTTCGGCGCGGCTGATCTGCTTTTCGGCCAGCAGCGTTGCCTCCGGGCCCGCCGCCAGAAGGGCCGAGGCCTCCGCCACGCTGGCGGTTCCCAGTTCGGCCGCGACCACGGCGGAGGGGTTGGGAACCTCCACCGGTGCCAGGCGCTCAGCGCTGAAGCAGCGCAGGGGCCAGCCGCGCTGGTTGGCCAGCGCCAAGAGCGCCGGCTCATCCGCTTTGCGATCGGCACTGGCCAGGCCTGCGATCGCCTCCGGTGCGATCTGGTGTTGCGCGATCAGTTGGTCGCAGCAGCGCTCCAGCAGGCTCAGGCTGGTGTTGCGCTCGCAGCCCATTCCCAGCCAGACGCTGGGCGGGTGCCAGCGGCAGCCCGGATCCGCCCCGACCCCGACTGAAATCCTTTGTGTGGCGGCCTCGGCCCCTGGCGCCAGGCCGGGGAGTTCTTGCCAGCGGGAATTGCCCTGCAGGTGTTGGGCCTCCAGCGCCTCGCCGCGGGCGGCGGCCTTCATGAGCGCGTCCCAGGGGCCGTTGTTGCGTCTCCAGCCCCAGGCCTGACCAAAGCTGTCCAAGGCAACTCGGCCCTCGCCATGGGCGGCACCGGTGATCACCGCCTCCCCCTGGCAGCGGGCCGCCAGGGTCTGAGCCAGGGCCTCGCCACCAGCCCCGTGGCCTCCCAGTAGGGGGATGGCAAAGCGTCCGCTTGGATCCAGGACGACCACCGCTGGGTCGCTGGCCTTGCTCTCGAGCTGAGGCGCGATCAGTCGGGTGATGGCCCCACAGGCCCCGACGGCCACAAAGGCCCGACTTGTGCTCCAGTTGGCCTCGAGCAGGGCCTGCAGTTCCCCAGGCCCCCAGTGGTTTCCATCGGCCGGGCTGGCCAGACGGTCAATCTCACCTGATTGCAGGAGGCGTCGCAGCAGCGGGAGGCCGCTGGCGCTGAGGCTGAATCCCCAAATCAGGCTGTCGTTCATCCCCCCAGCTTCGCCTTCAGGCCGGCCAAGGGACCCTTGGGCTGCGCTTCGATCAGGGACCCGTCACTGCTGACCAAATCCCGCGCCGATCCACCCAGGCGACTGCTCGGAGCTGTGCGCTCTGCGGGCACAGTTGTTACTGGTGCTGGCGTGGGTGCCACCGCAGTGGGTGCAGGAGGCGTCGGTTCTTCTTCGGGTGCCGAGGGGGGCTCCGCAGGAGCAGGTTCCGGCTCGGGATCGGCTGGGGCGGGTGTCGCCTCAGCTGCCATTGGCAGTTCGGTGGGATCCGGGCGTGTCTCCTCCGAGGGAGCTGTCAGAGGAGCTGGCTGGGGCTCAGGGCGCTCCGGTTCGCTCGCTTCAGGCGGCGCAGCCTGGGCTGGAGCGGCCTCGGGTTCCTTGGTCTGGATCTCGGCGGCTGGAGGCGTGACGGGTTCTGGCTCCGGGGTGCCACTGAGGGCCGCGAGGGCTTGAGCGCTCAGCGTGGCCTGTTGCCAGCTCGGCCTGGGGCTGGAGTCGATCACCACCTCACGCACCACGCTGTTGAAGGGTGGGTTGAGGGGGTCTCCTCGGCCGTCCAGCAATTCCAGTTGCACCGCATTGCTGCCCCGCTTGAGGCCCTTGAGCCAAAGCGGTGTCTGCCGGTCCACCAGAAAGCTGTCGCCGTTCACGCTGACCCGCAGGCGCCAACGGGCATCGTCATCGCGCAGGTGCTGCAGCGGTGCGTCGATCAACAACCAGTCGATCAGGACCGGCTCGTTGTGCTGCAGGTCCGAGGGACTGGCCGCAATCAGCTGCGGGGAGCCCGAAGCCGGCAGTTGGGACGGATTGCGGGCGACCCGATGCAGGCGTAACTGCTGACTGGCTCCTGGGGCTTTGACCACTTCCCCCCAGGGCCTGGCGGCGAAGACCGTCAGGCGATGGCTGCCAGGGCTGAGCTCCGGCATGGAGAGTCCCTGGGCTTCGGCTGCGCTGCTGA
This sequence comes from Vulcanococcus sp. DEBay_Sum29NL08_54, assembly GCF_017859255.1. NCBI lineage: Bacteria > Bacillati > Cyanobacteriota > Cyanophyceae > Synechococcales > Synechococcaceae > Vulcanococcus > Vulcanococcus sp. DEBay_Sum29NL08_54. The sequence goes on along the minus strand of NZ_JAFMNJ010000014.1, from coordinate 22,187 downwards.
TGCGCCTAGGGGGTTGATCGTCGAGTTGAACGACCAGGTGGGGGCCCAGTCCGTTGGTTTCGTCGTCGTAGAGGGGCCAGTCCTGAACCTTCAGCTTCAGCGTCCAGGGGCCGGCCGGAAGAGTGCTGTCATTTGCAGGGGACAACACCTCGATCTGTGGCGCCAGGTCGTTCAACCTTTCGCGGACTTGTTGCACTGCTCCTGGTGGGGCAACTTCCTGCAGCTGTCCACTTGGTTTGGAGCTGGTGACTGGAGAGGGTTCTGACCTGCTCCCTCTTGCGCTGGTGCCGGATGTGCAGCCACTGGCGACCATGAGCAACACCGAGAGCACCACGGCCGAGATGGCCTTTAGTGCTGACTGGCGCATGCGCTTGCCTCTCCCCACTCGTTTGGGCGAATGACTGAACACATTCTGCAGGTTTGCGGACTATTTGACCGGAAGGACTAGCGGATTCTCGATAAATAGGGCTATGGAAATGGCCTTATTTGCTTAACAAGACGGGGGCAATCTGAGAAAACTTGATGATTCTTTGCTCCCGCGAGAACTCAGTCCCTGACTGGCCCGACTCCGGGTTGAACCTTTGTAACTGCTGGGCCGAGAGGCTTGGATTCCGCTTTTATACTTCCGCCAGCGGTCCCCTTATTGGGGCCCAAAGCGCCAGTCAGGAAGAGCAGTTTCGGCCTCGGTCGAAGCGGGTTTTCTTGGCCCGGCGCCCATGGCGCGAGTCCTTGGCTTGCGTCCGTGGCTCCACTGGAGATCCCTCGCTTCGTCGAAGGATCAGCCCAGAAGGGTGGACCTCCACCTCGACCCCGTCCCTCGAGGAACCTCTCGATGACCATCAGCCCACCAGAGCGTGGGAAAACGGCGAAGGCCCAGGTCGACCGGGTGAACAACCCGGCCACCTTCGAACTGTTCGGTAAGCCCGGCCATTTCGATCGCAGCCTTGCCAAAGGTCCCAAAACCACAACCTGGGTTTGGAACCTCCACGCCAACGCTCACGACTTCGATAGCCACACCAGCGATCTCGAAGAGGTCAGCCGGAAGATTTTTTCGGCCCACTTCGGTCACCTGGCTGTGATCTTTGTTTGGCTGAGCGGCGCCTTCTTCCACGGTGCTCGCTTCTCCAACTACTCCGGCTGGCTCGCCGACCCCACGCACGTGAAACCCAGTGCGCAGGTGGTTTGGCCTGTCTTTGGCCAAGAAATCCTTAACGGCGATGTGGGTGCCGGCTTCCACGGCATCCAGATCACTTCAGGCCTCTTCCACGTGTGGCGGGCCTGGGGCATCACCACTGAAACCCAGCTCATGGCCCTGGCCATCGGTGCTCTGGTGATGGCCGGTTTGATGCTCAATGCGGGCGTCTTCCACTACCACAAGGCAGCTCCCAAGCTCGAGTGGTTCCAGAACGTTGAGTCGATGCTCAACCACCATCTGGCCGGTCTGCTTGGTCTGGGTTCCCTGTCCTGGGCGGGTCACTTGATCCACGTGTCTCTGCCCACCACCGCGCTGATGGACGCCATCGATGCCGGCAGCCCCCTGTCGCTCAATGGCAAGACCATCGCCACCGTGGCGGACATCCCCCTGCCCCACGAGTTCTTTAACCAGGACCTGCTGGCTCAGCTGTTCCCCGGTTTCGGCGCTGGCATCAATGCCTTCTTCACCGGTAACTGGGCGGCCTACAGCGATTTCCTCACCTTTAAAGGTGGTCTGAATCCTGTGACCGGCAGCATGTGGATGAGCGACATCGCTCACCACCACCTGGCGATCGCCGTGCTCTTCATCGTTGCCGGTCACATGTACCGGACCAACTGGGGCATCGGCCACAGCATCAAGGAGATCCTCGAGGGCCAGAAGGGCGACCCCCTGCTCTTCCCCGCCAGCAAGGGCCACGACGGCCTTTACGAGTTCATGACCACCAGCTGGCACGCCCAGTTGGCTGTGAACCTGGCGCTGCTGGGCTCGCTGAGCATCATCGTTGCTCAGCACATGTACGCGATGCCTGCGTATCCCTACATCGGCATCGACTACCCCACGCAGCTGTCGATCTTCACCCACCACACCTGGATTGGTGGCTTCCTGATCGTTGGTGCTGGCGCCCACGCCGCCATCGCCATGATTCGCGACTACGACCCCGCCAAGCATGTGGACAACGTGCTCGACCGGGTGCTCAAGGCTCGCGATGCCCTGATCAGCCACCTGAACTGGGTGTGCATCTGGCTCGGCTTCCACAGCTTCGGCCTCTACATCCACAACGACACCATGCGTGCCCTGGGACGTCCCCAGGACATGTTCAGCGACTCCGCCATTGCCCTGAAGCCCGTCTTCGCGCAGTGGATCCAGGGTCTGCACGCTGCTGCAGCCGGTAGCACCGCTCCCAACGCCCTTGCTGGCGTGAGCGAAGTGTTCAACGGCTCCGTGGTTGCCGTCGGCGGCAAGGTGGCCGCCGGTCCGATCCCCCTGGGGACGGCCGACTTCATGGTCCACCACATCCACGCCTTCACGATTCACGTGACGGTGCTGATCCTGCTGAAGGGTGTGCTCTATGCCCGCAGCAGCCGTCTGGTTCCCGACAAGGCGAACCTCGGTTTCCGCTTCCCCTGCGACGGCCCCGGCCGTGGCGGTACCTGCCAGGTGTCGGCTTGGGACCACGTGTTCCTGGGCCTGTTCTGGATGTACAACTCCCTGTCGATCGTCATCTTCCACTTCTCCTGGAAGATGCAGAGCGACGTGTGGGGCACCGTCAATGCTGACGGCTCCGTCTCCCACATCACCAATGGCAACTTTGCCAATAGCGCACTGACCATCAATGGCTGGCTGCGTGACTTCCTGTGGGCTCAGGCCGCACAGGTGATCAACAGCTATGGCTCTGCCACCAGTGCCTATGGCCTGATGTTCCTGGGTGCCCACTTCGTTTGGGCGTTCAGCTTGATGTTCCTGTTCAGTGGCCGCGGCTACTGGCAAGAGCTGATTGAGTCCATCGTCTGGGCTCACAACAAGCTGAAGGTTGCTCCCGCCATTCAGCCGCGGGCGCTCTCCATCACCCAGGGCCGTGCCGTTGGTGTTGCCCACTATCTGCTGGGCGGCATCGCGACCACCTGGTCGTTCTTCCTGGCCCGCATCATTGCGGTCGGCTGACCTCTCCTGACCTTTCCCAATGGCAACGAAATTTCCTTCGTTCAGCCAGGGTCTGGCACAGGACCCGACAACCCGTCGTATTTGGTACGGGATCGCCACGGCTCACGACTTCGAGAGCCATGACGGAATGACGGAGGAAAAGCTTTACCAAAAGCTTTTCTCCACCCATTTCGGTCACCTCGCGATCATCGGCCTCTGGGTTTCGGGCAACCTGTTCCACGTCGCCTGGCAGGGCAACTTCGAGCAGTGGGTCGCCGATCCTCTGCATGTCCGTCCCATCGCTCACGCGATCTGGGATCCCCACTTCGGCCAAGGCGCCATCACTGCCTTCACCCAGGCAGGCGCCTCCTCCCCGGTGAACATTGCGTACTCCGGCGTGTACCACTGGTGGTACACGATCGGCATGCGCACCAACGCCGAGCTGTACCAGGGTTCCATCTTCATGATGATCCTGTCGGCTTGGGCCCTGTTCGCTGGCTGGCTCCACCTTCAGCCCAAGTTCCGGCCTTCCCTGGCCTGGTTCAAGAACGCTGAGTCCCGCCTGAACCACCACCTCGCGGTGCTGTTCGGCTTCAGCTCCATCGCTTGGGCCGGTCACCTGGTTCACGTGGCCATTCCCGAATCCCGTGGTCAACACGTGGGTTGGGACAACTTCCTGAACGTGCTGCCTCACCCGGCAGGCCTGGCTCCCTTCTTCACTGGTAACTGGGGCGTCTACGCCCAGAATCCCGACACCGCCTATCAGGTGTTTGGTACCTCAGAAGGCGCTGGCACCGCGATCCTCACCTTCCTGGGTGGTTTCCACCCCCAAAGTGAGGCCCTCTGGCTGACCGACATTGCCCATCACCATCTGGCGATTGGCTGTCTGTTCGTGATCGCCGGTCACATGTACCGGACCAACTTCGGTATCGGTCACTCGATCCGCGAGATCCTCGAGGCTCACAACCCCCCCAACGGCACCCCTGGTGACCTGGGCGCTGGCCACAAGGGTCTTTACGACACCATCAACAACTCGCTCCACTTCCAGCTCGGTCTGGCCCTGGCTTCCCTGGGCGTTGTGACCAGCCTGGTGGCGCAGCACATGTATTCGATGCCGTCCTACGCGTTTATCGCCAAGGACTACACGACGCAGGCTGCCCTCTATACCCACCACCAGTACATCGCCATCTTCCTGATGTGCGGTGCCTTCGCTCACGGTGCGATCTTCTTCATCCGTGACTACGACCCCGAGGCCAACAAGAACAACGTTCTTGCTCGGATGCTCGAGCACAAAGAAGCGATCATCAGCCACCTGAGCTGGGTCTCCCTGTTCCTCGGCTTCCACACCCTGGGCCTCTACGTCCACAACGACGTGGTTGTTGCCTTCGGTACCCCCGAGAAGCAGATCCTGGTTGAGCCCGTCTTCGCACAGTTCGTGCAGGCCGCCTCTGGTAAGGCCATGTACGGCTTCGACGTGCTCCTCTCCAATGGCGCTAGCGCCGCTAGCAATGCCAGCGCCGCCTACATGGGCGGTTGGATGAACGCCATCAACGACGGTGGCAACGATCTGTTCCTGCAGATCGGCCCTGGTGACTTCCTGGTGCACCACGCCATCGCCCTGGGTCTGCACACCACCACCCTGATCCTGGTCAAGGGTGCTCTGGATGCCCGTGGCTCGAAGCTGATGCCCGACAAGAAGGACTTCGGCTACTCCTTCCCCTGCGACGGCCCCGGCCGTGGCGGTACCTGCGACATCAGTGCCTGGGACGCCTTCTACCTGGCTGTCTTCTGGGCCCTGAACACCGTGGGTTGGCTCACCTTCTACTGGCACTGGAAGCACCTCGCCATCTGGCAGGGCAACGTGGCTCAGTTCAACGAATCCAGCACCTACCTGATGGGCTGGTTCCGCGACTACCTGTGGCTCAACTCCTCTCAGCTGATCAACGGTTACAACCCGTTCGGCACGAACAACCTCGCCGTCTGGGCCTGGATGTTCCTGTTCGGTCACCTGATCTGGGCCACCGGCTTCATGTTCCTGATCTCCTGGCGCGGTTACTGGCAGGAACTGATCGAGACCATCGTCTGGGCTCACCAGCGCACCCCGCTCGCCAACCTGGTGGGCTGGCGCGACAAGCCTGTGGCTCTCTCGATCGTTCAGGCCCGTGTGGTTGGTCTGGCTCACTTCACCGTGGGCTACTTCGTGACCTACGCCGCCTTCTTGATCGCTTCCACCTCTGGCAAGTTCGGCTGATCCATAGCGATCACCCGCACACTTGCATCCCTTGAGGGACGACCAAGCGCCCCCGGCTCAGCCGGGGGCTTTTTTTTGGCTTCTCTCGCGGTTTGGGGCCTGAGCTAAGGCTTCGCAGTCGGTCCGTTGCCGGCGAGTAGCCAGGCCAGGCCAGCAAGGATCAGCCAAGGCAGCGGCCTGAGTTCAAACACAGCAGCGCTGAGCACCAGCAGGGGCTGAAACAGCCATTGATGCAGGCTCAGCAGGACCACCAGTAGAAGGGGCAACCAAGCCATGGCCGCTTAGCTCAGGAGCTCTTGGGGCATCACAGCACCAGCGCGCAGCAAGCGCCAACCGCCTCCTGGCTCCAGTGCGATCACTGTGCTGGCCTGCCCCGAGGGCGCTGGCCAGGGTTCGGGGGCCAAGCGCAGCAACTGGGGGAATCGCGCCTGCACCTCTTCAGCGCTTGTGCAGGGGTCTTCTCCCGAGCGATTGGTGCTCGTGGTGGCGAGGGGTCCGCTCAATCGCAGCAGGTCTCGGGCCTGCTCGCAGGCCGGAACGCGAAGGCCCAGGGCTGAGCCCCCCGGATTGAGTTGTTGCAGCAGCTCCCCTTTAGCCGGTACCACCAGCGTCAGGGCTCCGGGCCAGTGCAGTTCGATTAGCCGCAACCAGCTCGGTTCAGGCGTCATCCCCAGGTTGCTGAAGAGCTGTTCAGCATCAGCACCCATCAGGATCACCGGCTTGTTTTGAGGCCGCTCCTTGATTGTCCAGAGCAGCGAGGCGTGCTCTGGTCTGGTGGCCAGCGCCGGCAGGGTGTCCGTCGGGAAGACCCCGGCTTGGCCTTGCTGCAGTTCAGCGGCGAATTGACCGGCCTCAAGGGATTGGTTCATGGCCGGTTCTGCTCTGGTTGGAGCGGCCGCTGCGCCTTGGCGAAGCGCTGCACCCCCTCGAGGTCTTTGTGGGCCTGCACATTCACCAGTCCAGCCGCTTCGAGCAACTCCAGTACAGCCTTGCTCTGGTCGTAGTGGTGCTCAAGCAGTAGCCATCCCCCTGGCGCTAGGCCAAGTGCTGCTCCGCCAGCAATGGTTCGTAGGGCCTCCAAGCCATCGCTGCCCCCATTGAGTGCAAGTTCGGGCTCGTGCTCACGCACCACAGGTTCGAGCTGCGCCCAGACCGCAGCCGGGATGTAGGGCGGGTTGCTCACCACCAGATCCAGCTGGCCCCACTGATCTCGGATCGCGTCCCACCAGTCACCTTCTCTGAAGTCCAGGCAGGCTGAGCCCAGGATTGCTCTGGCGTTCCTCTCTGCCTGACGCAGCGCTTCGGCAGAACGATCGACGGCGAACCCCTGGGCGTTCGGTAGTCCCTTCGCCAGAGCGATGGCGATGCAGCCCGAGCCAGTGCCGAGGTCCGCCCAGCGCGGGGCTGAACCCAGTTGATCTCCCTTGGCACAGTCCAAGGCCAGATCAACCAGCACTTCAGTTTCTTGCCGAGGGATCAGCACGCCTGGTGCGACTTCGAGTTCGATGTCCCTCCAGGGACAGCGGCCAACGAGGTACTGAAGGGGGATGGCCTGCTCGAGGTGTTGACTCCAGATCTGCTCGAGCGTGCCGAGGTCCTGCTCCAACTCAATCTTGGATTCGGGGTAGAGCCTGAGCGCCTGTAACTGCTGCCAGCGCAGCCCGCCTTTGAGATCGAGCAACCAATCGAGCGCGCTGCTCTCGCCTCCCTGGCCGAGCATCGCCTGCCTCCAGCTCAGCACTGCCTTAGCCGTGAGCATCTCAGCCATTGGATCAGCCTATGAAGCCCTGTCTCAGCAGGGATGCCACCACAGCCCCGGTGCGCTGCGCACCAATCCGGCCAGCTCCAGTTGCAGCAGCCGTTGACTGATTCCCACCGGGCTCAGCCGCAGTGAATGGCAGAGCTGCTCAAGCGTTGCACCCTGACCGAGGGCTCCCATGAGGGCCGCCTCGCGCTGCAGCAACGTCGCGTGCGCCCTTGGCATCGGCGGCCGAACCGGCTTGCTCCTCGGCCCAGATCCCAGATGCTTGACCAGGTCCGCTGGATCCAGCAGGGGCGTTCCCCCTCTGGCCAGCAGGCGATTGCTGCCTGCCGCACTGCTGCGTCCGGCATCGGCGGGGACGACCCAAAGTGGAATCCCTTGCGCCCAGCCCAACTCCGCGGTGTGGAGTGCTGCGCTCTGCTGCGGGCATTCGACCAGGACCAGGGCCTGCACCAGGCCCACCTCCAGGCGTTGTCTCAAGCTGAAATGGGCAGCCCGTGATGCCGTCCCCTCAGGCCATTCGGAGAGCAACAGCCCCTGGGCTGAGATGTCCTGTTGCAACCCGGCCAACCCCCGTGGCGATGACTGATTGATCGGTGTTCCAAGGACAGCCACCGGCGTTCCACCCGCCTGGAGGCAGCTTTGATGGGCCGCCGCCTGAATGCCCTCCGATAGCCCAGCCACCACCGGCCATCCCGCCTGCGCTAGGGCTCGGCCAATGGCCTGGGCCATGGCGAGCCCATGTTTCGACGGGCGCCGGGTTCCGAGGACGGCAACGGCGCGGCGCTGCCGCAGCGGAGCCCAGATGCTCCCTTGCCCGGCCCAATGCAGGGCCAGAGGGGGTTGATCGATCTCACCCAAAGTCCGTGGAAAAGCGGGATCTCCAGGCATGAGGCAGCGCTGGCCGCCCCACCGACGCCGTTCATTGGGGGTGGGTGGATCGCTCAGGGGGGCTGGCCCGAGCTGTTGGCGATAGAGCTCGATGCGCTGCAGATCTCTGGCGTTGATCTGCGTTCCGCTCAGGGCGTGTTCCAGCTCTTGGCCGGTTGCCTGCCAAGCCTGATGCAGGCTTCCAAACAGGCCTTCGAGTTGCTCCAGCCGCCGCCGGCCCACACCGGGACAGCGGCTCCAGATCGATCGCCAGAGCCGGGAGGTCTCCCCCGAGTGGATCCTGAGGGGCCGCCCTCGCTCCTGGCTGGCGCAGAAGGGGGCATGAACGAGCTGACCCACCTGAATCGCTGCAGTACGTCTGTACTATAGCGAGACGGTTGAGTCTGGTCCTGGGCCTGCCCTGAGTTGCGCGAGGGCCTCGCGCAGATCTTCAGGTGCCCTGCGCAGCAATCGCCGCTGCCCTGGGCCTTGGCTGAGGTCCACCAGGACCAGCTCCACGCGCGCCTCGGCGGCGACGCTGCCGTCCGTCTTGATGAACTGGCTGCGCCAGGGCAGCTTGACCCCCTGTTGCGGCAGAACCCAGCTCAGCACTTGTACGTGCTCGCCATGAAGGAGGGCTTGGCGGTAATCGATCTGCAGTGAGACAACCGGCAGTTCCAGGCCGCGCTCAGAGAGGGCGCTGTAGGCCAGTCCCGCCTGACGGAGGGCTTCGACCCGGGCTTCCTCAAGCCAGGCCAAGTAGCTGCCATGCCACATCACTCCGGCATGGTCGGTGTGTTGCGGCAGGACCGAGCGCTTGAGGCGCCAGGGGCGGTCATGTTGCTGCTCCGTCACGGTCTCTGGCACAAGTCGAGGTTGCGCGCAATTCAGCCATAGGCTGCCCCAACGCGCTCCTGGGATGTGTTTCGCAATCTTCTGATCGCCGATTCAGGCAAAGGTCACGTTGAGGAAATGGTGCGCATGCTGCGCGACATTCCAACCGTGCGTCAGGCCCGCATCAATCTGCTCCATGTCGTCGCTGAGCAGGCTGGTCAGGACTATGCCGAGCACTCCCAAAAAGCCGCTGGAATTGTTGCTGAAGCCGTTCAGCGGCTGGGGCTGAATCCTTCGGAGGTCAACACGATCATTCGCCAGGGCGACACCAAGCAAACGGTCTTGAAGGTGGCCGATGAGCTTGATGCCGACCTGATCGTGATGGGCTCGCGGGGCCTGGGCCGGCTCCAGTCGATCCTGAGCAACAGCGCCAGCCAGTACGTCTTCCAGCTCTCGACTCGCCCGATGTTGCTGGTGCGTGACGACCTTTATGTCCGTCACATCAACCGCGTGATGGTGGCGATCGATGGCACTGGCGTTGGCGACGATGCCCTGAAGCTGGCCTGTGAATTAGTGCGCGATGTGCCCGGCAGCAGCCTGCTCGGCGTTCACATCAGCCGCCAGGACATCGCGCCGTCCCGTGGCGGTTCAACCCCTGCCGACGAGTTGCTCGATAAGGCTGTCCAGCGCGCCCGCGGCTTTGGTGTGGAGATGAAGGCGATCCACGGCACCGGTGACATCGGACGCGGCTTCTGTCAGGCCGCTGAAGAGCACAAGGCTGACTTGGTCGTGATTGCTTCGCAGGACCGTCGTCCCCTGGTGGCCCGCGGGCTGGTCGATATCGATCGTCTGCTCGGGTCCTCGGTGAGTGACTACATCAGGGTCCATGCACCGGCTCCGGTTCTTCTGGTGCGCGAACCCGAAGGGCGTCAGTAGCCGCCTGCAGTCGCGGCTGACTCGAGTAAGAAGAAACCCCCTAGGACTCCAGGCCCTAGGGGGTTTTCGCTGTTCTGCTGCTGATTCAGAACTGAGACAAAGAAAACCCCGGATGCATCACATGGATGCGTCCAGGGTTTTTCGGAACCATTGAACTGGAGCGGTCAGCTCTGGCGGCTGCTGGTCTGGATGTACAGAACAATCAGGAACACCGTCGGAACCAGCACGAACATCAGGCTGGCGACGAAGCCGAGGTCGTTGGTTTCCATCGCAAAAGTCTTGAGCTCGGTGACCGTATCACCGCCAACGGGGCTTGATCAGGCCTCTTCATCCCTCGTTGTGCTTTCGGCGTCCTCAGCGGATTCCAGGCTGTCCTCGTCTTGGGGCTCCGGCTCGGGCCAGGCCGTGGGTCCGGCGGGTAGAGGGCTGGCTTTGGCCGCAGCGATGCGCGCCTCGGCGTCCCCAAAACGCACCTGGGGCCGGGTCAGCACCAGCACCGATTGTTGGACCAGGGTTTGGCAGGCCAGGCGCCAGGTCTGGGGACGGCGGCGCAGTTTCTGCTCCTCGACGGCGGTCCGGCCACTGAGGCTGCCGGGACTGCTTTCGCCCACCACATCAACAAAACAGGTGATGCACTGCCCGCAGCCGCCGCAGTTCCCGAGCTGTCCTTTCAGGCCATAGAGCTCAAGTCCCTCGCGCAGGGCGACCTCGCGCAGGTTCTCGCCCGGATAGCACTCCACATCCCGCCCCTCGCGAACAAAACGAATGACGGGCATGGCTGGAGGTTCGGAATTCCTCCATTCTGAGGGAATGGATTGCGATTTGTAACCGCGCCGCCGCGGGTGGGGCCACGCCTTTGGGCCCCAGCGTCGTTTTCCCGTCACGGCACGTTTCAGCTCGGCGGCGATCAAAACGTTCCGTCAGCTGAACCCCTTACGATCGCGAGCACGGATCAAGTGTCTGCTGGCTTTCGCTGGCAAACCCTGATCGCGCTGACTTCCGATTTCGGTTTTCTGAAGCGGAAGGCTGGATTGTTTCCTCGGACCTGACCCCCATGGGATTGCCCTGGTATCGGGTGCACACGGTCGTGATTAACGACCCGGGCCGTTTGCTCGCCGTGCACCTCATGCACACTGCCTTGGTTGCTGGCTGGGCCGGCTCCATGGCGCTCTATGAGCTGGCCATCTTCGATCCCTCCGACCCGGTGCTCAACCCCATGTGGCGCCAGGGCATGTTCGTCATGCCGTTCATGGCTCGCCTGGGCGTGACGGATAGCTGGGGCGGCTGGAGCATCACCGGTGCCACCGGTGTTGACCCCGGCTTCTGGAGCTTCGAAGGTGTGGCAGCTGCTCACATCGTTTTTAGTGGCCTCTTGATGCTGGCCGCCATCTGGCACTGGACCTACTGGGATCTGGAGATCTGGCAGGACCCTCGCACTGGCGAGCCTGCTCTGGACCTCCCCAAGATCTTCGGCATCCACCTGCTGCTGGCTGGCCTTGGCTGCTTTGGTTTTGGTGCGTTCCACCTGACCGGTGTGTTCGGCCCCGGTATGTGGGTCTCTGACCCCTACGGCGTCACCGGCCACCTTGAAGCGGTTCAACCCTCTTGGGGACCTGAGGGCTTCAACCCCTTCAACCCCGGTGGCATCGTTGCCCACCACATCGCCGCAGGCATCGTCGGCATCATTGCCGGCATCTTCCACATCACCACCCGTCCGCCCGAGCGCCTCTACAAGGCTCTTCGGATGGGCAACATCGAGACCGTTCTCGCCAGCGCCATTGCCGCTGTGTTCTTTGCCGCCTTCATCGTGGCCGGAACCATGTGGTACGGCGCTGCAGCGACCCCGATCGAACTCTTTGGCCCGACCCGCTACCAGTGGGACCAGGGTTACTTCAAGACCGAGATCAACCGCCGCGTTCAGACCGCTCTGGACAACGGTGCCACCAAGGAACAGGCCTACGCCCAGATTCCTGAGAAGCTCGCCTTCTACGACTACGTCGGCAACAGCCCTGCCAAAGGCGGCCTGTTCCGCGTGGGTCCGATGGTGAACGGTGATGGCCTGCCCACCGGCTGGCTCGGACACGTGTCCTTCACCGATAGCCAGGGTCGTGATCTCGAGGTGCGTCGTCTGCCCAACTTCTTCGAGAACTTCCCTGTGGTTCTTGAAGACAGCCAGGGCATCGTCCGCGCTGACATTCCTTTCCGCCGCGCTGAAGCGAAGTACTCCTTCGAGCAGACCGGCGTGACCGCCACCGTCTATGGCGGCGCCCTCAACGGTCAGACCTTCACCGATCCTGCTGACGTGAAGCGCCTGGCTCGTAAGGCCCAGCTCGGCGAAGCCTTCGAGTTCGACCGTGAGACCTATCACTCTGACGGCACCTTCCGCAGTTCACCCCGCGGCTGGTTCACCTTCGGACACGCCTGCTTCGCGCTGCTGTTCTTCTTCGGTCACATCTGGCACGGTGCTCGCACCCTCTACCGCGATGTGTTCGCCGGTATCGACCCCGATCTCGGTGAGCAGGTTGAGTTCGGTCTGTTCCAGAAACTGGGCGACCGTTCCACCCGTCGTCTGCCGGAGGGCTACGTGCCCCCCGCAGGCACCACCCTCAGCTGAGCGCCTCGGAGGTAACTCATGGAAAGCTTCGCTTACATCCTGATCCTGGCGTTAGCCATCTCCACCCTGTTTTTCGCGATCGCCTTCCGCGATCCCCCGAAGATCGGCAAGTGATTTGACTCTCAGGAGTTCAACGACCCCCGCCAAAAGCGGGGGTTTTTTGTTGCTTGAACGCCGTGGCTTCCCTTAAGGCAATCTCATTTCGACTTGGCGGGATCTTGATTGACACCTGAGTCTCACCGGCTCGCGGCGGGAGTTGGCCTGTTGCTTGGCAAGACCCAAGTTGCGGCAGCCCTTCTCAAAGGCAATTGTTCTGTCTAAACTTGAGCATCTTCTCGGGCGGAATCTCGGGCATGCAGTGCCCCTCCTGTCAGCACACCGATAGCCGCGTTCTCGAATCGCGTTCCGCGGACACCGGCCGGAGTGTGCGTCGCCGTCGGGAGTGCCTGAACTGCGAGTTCCGCTTCACCACCTACGAGCGGGTGGAGACGGCACCGATCACGGTCTTGAAGCGCAGTGGGAATCGTGAGGCCTTCAATCGCAGCAAGTTGCTGCATGGTCTGCTGCGGGCTTGCGATAAAACCGGGCTCGAGCCCAGCCGTCTTGAGCTGGTCGTCGATGAACTGGAGTTGGAGCTTCAGGGGCGCACGGGCCGCGAAGTCTCCAGCAAGGACATCGGCGAATTAGCCCTGCAGCACCTGGCGGGGATGAGCGATGTGGCCTACATCCGGTTTGCCTCGGTCTACCGCCAGTTTCAGAGCGTTGCCGATTTCGTCGCCACCTTGGACGGTCTGAACCGCAAGCCCAAGGGCAAATCCTTGGCAGCGGTTGGTTAGAGACGCCTGAAGGGCCCGTCCGCAGCTGACCTCTATAGTTTTGGATTCCCCTGCGTCGGTGGCGGCTGACGCATCGGTTCCTTCGCGCTGCCTCGGGCAGTCCGCCGACTCTCCATGACCGTGACCCCTTCCGATCTCAACACCAGCGAGACCGACGTGGCCGTTGAGGCTGTCGATCAAGACGTGGTTGACGCTGCTGCTGAGCTCGATCTGGATATTCCGGAAGAGGTGCCCAGCGCCGACGACCCCAGCAGCCGTGCTGTGGCCCGCGATCTCGACGGCGTTGGCTTCACCCTGGATGAGTTCGCGTCGCTGCTGAGCAAGTACGACTACAACTTCAAGCCTGGCGACGTGGTGAAGGGCACCGTGTTCGCCATCGAGCCCAAGGGCTCGATGATTGACATCGGCGCCAAGACCGCCGCCTTCATGCCCATGCAGGAGGTGTCGATCAACCGTGTTGAGCACATCAGCGACGTGCTCGAGCCCGGCGAAGAGCGCGAGTTCTTCATCCTCAGCGAAGAGAACGAGGACGGTCAGCTCACCCTTTCGATCCGCCGGATCGAGTACCAGCGCGCCTGGGAGCGTGTTCGTCAGCTGCAGAAGGAAGACGCCACCATCTACAGCGAAGTGTTTGCCACCAACCGTGGTGGTGCACTGGTGCGTGTGGAAGGTCTGCGTGGCTTTATCCCCGGCAGCCACATCAGCACCCGCAAGCCCAAGGAAGAGCTGGTTGCTGAGTTCCTGCCCCTGAAGTTCCTTGAGGTGGACGAAGAGCGCAACCGCCTCGTCCTCAGCCATCGCCGCGCCCTGGTGGAGCGCAAGATGAACCGCCTGGAAGTGGGCGAAGTGGTCATCGGTACCGTCCGCGGCATCAAGCCCTACGGCGCCTTCATCGACATCGGCGGTGTCAGCGGCCTGCTGCACATCTCTGAGATCAGCCACGAGCACATTGAGACCCCTCACACGGTCCTCAATGTCAATGACCAGATGAAGGTCATGATCATCGACCTCGACGCCGAGCGTGGTCGTATCTCCCTCTCGACCAAAGCCCTCGAGCCCGAGCCCGGTGACATGCTCACCGATCCCCAGAAGGTCTTCGAGAAGGCTGAGGAAATGGCCGCTCGCTACAAGCAGATGCTGCTTGAGCAGGCTGAAGACGGCGAAATGGGTTACGAGTGAAGCTGAGCCATGGCTGAGCTCCTGTTGCGTGGCACGGAGCTTGGAGCCATTGATGCGGTGCTGTTCGACAAGGACGGCACCCTCAGCATCAGTGAGCCCCAGCTACTCACCCTGGCGGAAGCCAGGGTTTTTCTCTGTCTGGAGCTGGTCAGCTCCGAGCGGCGTGAGCCGCTCAAGGATTTGCTGCAACGGGCCTATGGCCTGCGTGCCGATTCCGTCTGTCCCGCGGGGATCACGGCGGTGGCTAGCCGCGATCACAACCTGATCGCGACGGCCACCGCCTTGGTTCAGGTCGGTCTGGGCTGGCCCGAGGCGCTGGCCCTGAGTGAGCGGGTCTTTGCCGAGGCTGATGCCGTGGATGCCCGCCGCTCCACGGATGCCCCGCTGCCCACGAGCGCGACGACCGAGGGCCTTCTGCCTTGGCTTGAGCAGTTGCGATTGGCCGGGGTGCGTTGCGCTGTGATCAGCAACGACGACATGGCCGGCATTGAGCACTTCCTCAGGGCCCATGGACTGCGGGATTACTTCTGCGGGCTCTGGAGCGCCGAGCATCGACCGCGCAAACCCGACCCGGCGGCGGTCCACGGGCTGTGCGCGGAGCTCGGCGTTGAACCGCGCCGCTGCGCCCTGATCGGCGACGCCAACAGTGATCTGCGCATGGCCGTCGCTGCAGGGATTCCCCATCCCTTGGCGCTGGGTTACACCGCGGCCTGGCGCACGCCACCGCCCTTGGCGGAGCCGCATCCGTTGGTGCATGCCTGGAGTGAGTTGAGCGTGCGTCGCTCCCCTAAGTTGGCCCCTACGCATTAGTGGCTTCACTCGGGAATGAGTCGTTACGTCTTCACCTCGGAGTCGGTGACCGAAGGTCATCCCGACAAGATCTGCGACCAGGTGAGTGATGCGGTGCTGGACGCCCTGCTGGCTCAGGACCCGGCGTCCCGGGTGGCCTGCGAAACCGTGGTCAACACCGGGCTTTGCCTGATTACTGGTGAGGTCACCACCACCGCCAAGGTCGATTACATCGGCCTGGTGCGCGGTGTGATCGAAAAGATCGGCTATTCCGGCGCTCGCGCAGGTGGTTTCGATGCCAATAGCTGTGCGGTGTTGGTGGCCCTGGATCAGCAGTCGCCGGACATTGCCCAGGGTGTGAACGAGGCCGACGACCACGCCGGTGACCCCCTGGATCTGGTCGGTGCGGGTGACCAGGGAATCATGTTTGGTTTCGCCTGCAACGAGACCCCGGAGCTGATGCCGCTCCCCATCAGCCTGGCCCACCGCCTCTCGCGGCGCCTGGCTGAGGTGCGCCACAACGGCACCCTCCCCTATCTGCTGCCTGACGGCAAAACCCAGGTCAGCGTCGTTTACGAGAACGACCAGCCCGTGGCGATCGACACGATCTTGATCTCCACCCAGCACATCTCTGAGATCGATGGGGTGAGCGAAGAGAAGGCCATCCGTGAGCGCATCTCGGCGGACCTCTGGAGCCATGTGGTGGAGCCCGCCACCGCGGACCTCAGCCTGAAGCCCTCTAAGGACAGCACCCGCTTCCTGGTGAACCCCACCGGCAAGTTCGTGGTCGGTGGTCCCCAAGGGGATGCCGGTCTCACCGGCCGCAAGATCATCGTTGACACCTATGGCGGCTATGCCCGCCATGGCGGTGGTGCCTTCTCCGGCAAAGATCCCACCAAGGTGGACCGCTCCGCGGCTTATGCCGCTCGCTACGTGGCGAAGGCCCTGGTGGCCGCGGGTCTGGCCCGCAAGGCTGAGGTTCAGCTGAGCTATGCCATCGGTGTGGCCAAGCCGGTCAGCATCCTGGTCGAGAGCTTCGGCACCGGCGTGGTCAGCAATGACGCCCTCACCGCCCTGGTTCAGGAGAACTTCGATCTGCGCCCCGGCGCGATCATCGACACCTTCGGCCTGCGCAATCTGCCCCAGCAGCGCGGCGGAGACTTCTACCAGGACGTCGCTGCTTACGGCCACTTCGGCCGCAGTGACCTGAACCTCCCCTGGGAGAACGTCGAGGCCGTCGCTGCAACTCTCAAGCAAGCTGCCGCCGCTTGATTGCAGCCAGCCGTGAGCCCCTGGGCCTAGGGATTGACCTGGGTACCAGTGGCCTGCGTCTGGCACTGATGGATCCCTCCGGCACCCTGCTGGCGGAGCGATCTGCGAACTACCCCCGCTGTTTTGAGGACCCCCAGGGCTGGCGCGAGGGGGTGGTTTCCCTCTGCGCAGAGTTGCCTCAAGAGCTGCGTGATCGGGTGGCCGCTGTCGCGGTCGATGGCACCTCGGGCACCGTGCTGGCCTGCGCCGCCAATGGCGATCCCAGGGGCCAGGCCCTGCCCTATTTCCTGGCCTGCCCTGAGCAGGCCTCGGCGGCAGCCGTGCTGGCGGGCAGCGCTTCTGCTCCAGCCGCCAGTGCCAGTGGCAGCCTGGCCCGGGTGCTGCGCTTGCTCGAGGGGAGTGGCTCTAGCTCCCTCCTGATGCGTCATCAGGCCGACTGGCTGAGCGGGTGGTTGCTTGGGGACTGGCGCTTCGGCGAGGAAGGCAACAACCTCCGCCTGGGATGGGACCTGGGCCGGCAGTGCTGGCAAGGCGCCATTGCTGAGCAACCCTGGAGTGCGGCGCTGCCGGAGGTGGTGCGCTCCGGCGCGGTCCTTGGGCCCCTCTCGCAGAACGCCCGGAGCGCCCTGGGGTTACCGGCCCCGTGCCAGGTGGTGGCGGGCAGCACCGATGCCAATGCCGCGGTCCTGGCGGCTGATCCCCAGCCCGGTGATGGGGTGACGGTGCTCGGCACCACCTTGGTGCTCAAGCAATTTGCGGCGCAACCGCTAGCGGGACCGGGCATCAGTTGTCATCGGGTGGCGGGCCGGTGGCTCGTGGGGGGCGCCTCCAATGCCGGGGCTGGGGTCCTGCGCCAGTTCTTCTCCGATGCCCTCCTCGTTGAGTTGAGTCGTCAGATTGATCCGCGCTCCAGCAGCGGCCTGGCGCTTCGGCCCCTGCCTCGGCCCGGCGAGCGCTTCCCGGTGGACGATCCGACCCTGGAGCCGGTCCTGGAGCCCCGGCCCATCAGCGATGCGCTCTACCTGCAGGGATTGCTGGAGGGTTTGGCGCGGATTGAGGCCCAGGGCTGGGCGGCCCTGCAGCGCCTGGGCGCTGAGCCGGTTCAGCGGGTGATCAGCTTGGGCGGTGGGGCCCGCAATCCCCAGTGGCGGCTGATCCGTCAACGCATCCTGGGGGTTCCGGTGCTGAACCGGCCCCAGTGCAGCGCGGCCTCGGGCATGGCCAGACTGGCGCTCTCTGCTGTCTGCCCCCCGTGAAGGAACGCCTCGCCTCCTGGCTCTCGATTGGCTTGTTTGTGATCCTGGCGGGCTACGTGGGCTTCTCGGGAATCCGTCTGGGTCTTCTGCTCTGGCAGCGCTTCGCAGGGGCCTAGGGCAGGCTTCAGAATCAGCCGATCCGCAGGATCCCGATGGCCGCTGACCCTCTCACCTCCGCCGTGAGTGATCGGATCTGTAAGCACATGAATGACGACCACGCTGAGGCGGTCCTGGCCTACGCCCGCCACTACGGCGGCATCGAGGCCCCAGGGGCGGCGCGGATGGTGGCTGTCCGTCCGGAGGCCATGGAGTTGGAGGTCGACGGGGCCAGCGTCGAAGTTCGCTTCGATCACACCCTGAGTGACAGTGAGGATGCCCACCGCACCCTGGTGGCGATGTTGCGGGCGATGCCGCAGGCCTGAAACGGCTGATCCGGATGGCCCTTCTCCCCGAAGCCGAGGGGGGCCGTGATCTAAGATCCGCAGGTCGCGCGAGCGACGGGCCGGGATAGCTCAGTTGGTAGAGCAGGCGATTGAAAATCGCCGTGTCCCCAGTTCAAATCTGGGTCCTGGCATCTTCAACCTCGTAGCCTTCAAGCGTCAGCTTGTCCGCTTGTCATGCCGATCCATATCCCTGAGAAGCCGGGTGAGCTGTTCGATAACGCCGACAGCTTTGGAATGGTGTTTGACGCGGCCTGGAAGCGTCATCAGTCGACCGGTCGCCACGAGGGGCTGTCCACCGACGAAAAAAAGCAGCAGGCCATCGCGGAGTGCAGTGAGCACCCCTTCATGTTGAGCAACCCCGATCGGGCCAGCCAGGTGGCTGACTTTCGAATTCGTCTCCTGGGCCTTTAGCCGGCAGCCCATAGGATCCCGGCAACCACCAGTTGCTGATGAGCAGCCCCTTTGCCCGCCTTCTGCGTCAATTGAGTGCTGGGTTCAGCAACGAGCATCAGGCCTTCGAGAACCCGCCGCTTTACGCCCACATCCTGGTGAAGTTCCGGCCGCTGCCCCAGCTGGAGCCGGGCTCTCTGCTGCTCGATCAGTCCTATGCGATCAACCCTGCGGCGCCCTACCGGTTGCGGGTGCTGAAGGCTGAGCAGCGCGGCAATGGTCTGGTGATTCACAACCAGGCGATCCGCGACGACCAACGCTTCTGGGGGGCGATCGATAACGCGGAGCTCCGCGCTCAGATCACCGCCGCTGATCTGACTCCCCTGGAGGGCTGTGCCTATGTGGTGGAGGAAACCCCCGAGGGCTTCAAAGGAGAAGTTGAGCCCGGCTGCCGCTGCTTGGTGGAGCGCAAAGGCGCGACCTCCTATCTGGTGAGCAGCTTTGAGCTGGGAGCGCGCGGCATGCGAACCATTGATCGCGGCCATGACCCTCAGACCCATGAGCAGCTCTGGGGCTCCCTGGCGGGACCGTTTGAATTTGAACGGGTGGCGGACTACAGCGCTGAATTACCCGCGGACTGGCTCACCCTCTAGAGCTGCTTGTTGGTGAAGCTTGATTGCGGGGAATGAAGCTGTATGTGATCTTCGCGGCCGCAGTGCGTTCAGCGAAAACCCATCGATAGGTTCGCCGGCGAGGTTTTTTCCCTTGATATGGCATTACCGCTGCTGGATCCGAAGCCGATTACCCAGAACGCCCGGGTCGACAACTTCGCCATCGGTGGTGATGAAGCCCCACGGAGCCACGGGGATGTGGAGGAGCAGATCGAGCGTGCCTATCGCCAGATCCTGTTCCATGCCTTCAAGGTGGATCGCGAGCCGATGCTCGAGAGCCAACTGCGCAATGGCGACATCACCGTCCGTGACTTTGTGCGCGGGTTGTTGCTCTCCCGCAAATTTCAGCAGGGCTTCTACCAGTGCAACAGCAACTACCGGGTGGTGGAGCAGTTGGTCGGCCGGGTCCTGGGCCGTGAGGTCAACGGTGATCAAGAGCGCATTGCCTGGTCGATCGTGATTGCCAACCAGGGTCTTGAGGGCCTGGTGAACACCCTGCTGGACTCCAAGGAATACCTGGAGAACTTCGGCTTTGATGAGGTTCCCTATCAGCGCGGACGGGCCCTGGCCGGCCATGCCAAGGCCCAGATGCCTTTCAACCAACAGGCGCCTCGCTACGACGCCTACTGGCGGGAGATCTCCGCACGCCGTGCTCCGGCTAATCCGTTTGCCGGTGGCGGCGCCCAGTTCAGTGGCGGTCAGATGTCAGCGGCTTGGGCCGGCGGTCAGCCTCCGGCCTTTGCACAGAAGGCCTGGCTGGCTCTGGCGGCCATCGGCGGCCTCGAGGTGCTGCGCGTGATCCTGACCTCGGCAGGGTCGATGCTCAGCACCGGTGCAGCCGGCTGATCAGGCGATTAGCTCGTCCATAAAGGGTTGTTCCTCGTCCTGCGGGAAGGGATCGTGATCCAGCTGCTCCTCCTCTGGCTCAAAGCCGGCGGAGGGGCTTTCTGTTTGGGGATCCATGTGCCCCAGGGGGCGCACCAGGTTGAGGCGTTGCGGTTGTTGCGGGGTGCTTAGCAGCTCTTCCAGGCGGGCGATGCGCTCTTCGGTTCCCGCCAGCATCTCGGCGGCGTCGCTGGCCTGGAGCTCGGGGCCACTGCTGGTGCTGAGCTCCTCCAGCTGCGCTTCGATGGCTGTCAGGCGCTCTTCCAGCTCAAGCAGGCGGAAGGTCAGGGTCTCTCCGACTTGACTCAGGGCCTCGAGCTGGCTGCTGAGCCGCAAGGGCATGGAGCCTTCCGTTGCGGAACCTGCGGCGGTGGATGGAGTGGCAGACATCCCTGGACGCAATGCATTTGGCCGGATGGTATCGGCGTTCCACCCTGACGCCAGGGCTGATTTTTGTAACGTTTCTGAAAGGGCCTAGAGGATGGCAAACGGCCCCCATAGGATCCGGTCTTGGCATCAATTTGCGCAGGTTGCCAACCGGCGCGTCACCACGCCCTCAGCACGCACCCCAAGCCCATGACCCTTGCCAACGCTGCCTATCTGGGCATCGAGCGTTACGCCAACAACCGCGTCAATGAGAACTGGACCACCGGTTCCTGCGACGACAAGGCCGCTCTGATCCGTGCCGTCTACCAGCAGGTGCTCGGCAACCAGTACGTCATGGCCAGCGAGCGTCTCGAGGGCCCTGAATCGCTCTTCAAGCGCGGTTATCTGAGCGTGCGTGAGTTTGTGCGCCAGGTGGCCAAGAGTGGCCTCTACCGCACCAAGTTCTTCGAGAGCACGAACGCTTACCGCTTCATCGAGCTCAACTTCAAGCATCTGCTGGGCCGCGCTCCCCAGAACAAGGCCGAGATGCTGCACCACTTCACGATCCTGCAGGAGCAGGGTTTTGAAGCCGAGATCGACTCTTACCTGGATAGCGCCGAGTACCAGGAGCGCTTTGGTGAGGAAGGTGTTCCCTACCTGCACGGTTGGAACTACTCCGTCGGCCAGCAGGGCCTGCAGTTCTCTTACATGCTGCAGCTCGCCCGTGGCGCTGCTGCGTCCGTCAAGGGTGATCTGACCAAGAACCAGTCCCGCCTGAACCCCTCCGTTCACGCCGAGCAGCCGGTTCCCGTCGTGAGCCCCAACGCCAAGGGCAACGCCTTCCGCAAGGTCACCGCCGATGGCGTCACCCGCCAGGGCGTCGGTGCCGGCGAAGAGGGTCGCACCTTCCGCGTGGAGATCGCAGGCTTCAACAACTACCGCCTGCACAAGCGCAGCAACCGCGTGCGCTTCATCCCCTTCAACAAGCTGCTCCAGTACCAGCAGCAGATCCACCGCGAGGGCGGCCGGATCGCCAGCATCACTCCGGTCAACTGATCGGTTCCTGTTCTGATCTGATTACCCCCGCATTCCGATGAAGGTTTCTGCAGGCAACCGCGGCACCAGCTTCAGCAACGACCGTCAGGTGTCCTTCACCGTGACCGGTCTGGCCAACAACGACTACTCCCGCACTGCGGATGTGGTCATGAACGTGCCCTACACCCGGATGAACGAAACCATGCGCATGGTTCAGCGCATGGGCGGCAAGATCACCGGCGTCCAGGTCAGCGGTGGCGTCGACGCCGACTGAGTTTTGAGCCACCCAGCGGTTTGATCGCCGCGTCCTTTAGCCCCCTGCATGCAGGGGGCTTTTTTGTTGGCGTTTGTGGGCGCGCGAGCCGCGCCTGCGACCCTTCTCTCATTCGGGAGATCCATTGCAGGCCAGTCGATCTGGGCTCTCCGATGACCGTTTGTTAAGCAGATCTGATGACAGCCATAGGCATGTCCAACAATGGTCGGGCCAAGCGATGGGGCGGCCTTCCGGTCTGCTTGCTCGGTTGGTTCCGTGATCAGTGCTCAGCCCCCTGGGTTCCCTGATTCACTTCCCCCTCATCCCTTCTCCCCGACTCACGTCGAGAACAGGAGTTAATCAATGTTCGACGCCTTCACCAAGGTTGTTGCCCAGGCTGACGCCCGCGGCGAATTCCTGAACGCTGGTC
>NZ_JAFMNJ010000075.1:0-3244 GCF_017859255.1 Vulcanococcus sp. DEBay_Sum29NL08_54 | reverse complement strand
AAACCGATGCTGCCCCGTGGCCCGGTGAAGCGCATTGCCGTTGACGCCACGCTGCGGGCCGCAGCGCCCTACCAAAAAACCCGGCGTGAGCGGGAACCGCACCGCAAGGTTGTGGTGGAGGACGGGGACCTGCGGGCCAAGCAACTGCAGCGCAAGGCCGGTGCCCTGGTGATCTTCCTGGTGGATGCCAGCGGATCCATGGCCCTCAACCGGATGCAAAGCGCCAAGGGCGCCGTGATCCGGTTGCTGACCGAGGCCTACGAGAACCGCGACGAAGTGGCGCTGATCCCCTTCCGCGGCGAGGCCGCCGAAGTGCTGCTGCCCCCGACCCGCTCGATCACCGCCGCACGGCGGCGGCTGGAGTCCATGCCCTGCGGCGGTGGCTCGCCCCTCGCCCATGGCCTCTCCCAGGCCGCTCGGGTTGGGGCGAATGCCATGGCCACCGGGGAACTGGGCCAGGTCGTGGTTGTCGCCATCACCGATGGCCGGGGCAACGTGCCCCTCAGCCGCTCCCTCGGTCAGCCCCAGTTGGAGGGGGAAGAGCCCGTGGATCTCAAGGAAGAGGTCAAGCAGGTGGCCAGCAAGTACCGCTCCCTGGGCATCAAGCTGCTGGTGATCGACACCGAGCGCAAGTTCATCGGCAGCGGCATGGGCAAGGACCTGGCCGACTCCGCCGGCGGCAAGTACGTCCAGCTGCCCAAGGCCAGCGATCAGGCGATCGCCGCGATCGCAATGGAGGCCATCAGCGGGGTCTGATCAGCGTTTGGCTTCGGTCTTCTCGGGATAGACCTCATCGAAGAAGGCCCCCAGGCCAATCGCCACGCTGCGCAGGCCATCCATGAAGCGCTTGTCGGAGGTGAGCTTGTTGATGTCACCTCCCACGCGATCCAGGGTTGCGGTGAGGTCCTCCAGGTTGGCGACTGTGCCCTTGAGCTCGCTCAGGGTCTTGGGGTTATCCAGAACCCGCACGAAGTTGAGGATGTGGGCCGTGGAGTCGTTGAGGTTGTTGATCGTCGGCTGGACATCACGAACGGTGGTCCGAAGATCACCGATTAGGGCCTGACCGTCAGTCATGAACGCCGTTGCTTCCTTGGCCGTGGTGTCGATGCTGCTGATCGTGGTGGCGAGCTTGGGAATCAGCTTTTCCTTCTCCGCCTGATCCAGCAACTGCTGCAGCGTGGCCGTCACCTGGCTCAAGGTCGCCGCGCTCTTGCCCTGAATCACCGAGCCATTGCAGACCGTCAAGGCGCGGTTGCAGTTGATCGCTTTCGGGCCGGGGGTCCCCTTCGGCAGCGGCTTAATCGGCGCCGTGAGTGCCACCACAGCATCCCCGCCGAGCAGCGAAGCCGCTTCCACCCGCGCATCGAGGGGCTGAGGCAGCTGAAGGTTGGGTTGATTGATATCGATCTGCACTTCCACGGCCGTGGCCGTGGCGGTGACCTCCTGAACATGGCCGACAGTGACCCCGCGATAGGTCACAGCCGAGCGGGGGGCCAGTCCGGCAGCATCCGCAAAGTTCGCCTGGAATCGCCAGGTGCGATTGCTCACCGACACCCCTTTGAGCCAGAGCCAAAACAACCCAGCCGAGCTCACTGCCGCCAGCAGCGTGAAGCCGACGATCGCTTCTTTGACACTGCGGCGCATCGGGTTTAGAGCTCCGCGGGTTGCATCGGCCCGCTGAGACTAGCCGTGCGGAACTGAAGCACATAGGGATTGGTTGTGGTCCGAAAGTCCTCCACAGTTCCTTGCCAGCGGAAGAGGCCGTCGTAGAGCAACACCACCCGATCGGCGGTGCGCTCAATCGTGCTCATCACGTGGCTCACCACCACAGAACTCCCACCCGCGATTTGAGTCGTGTGAACGATCAAATCTTCAATCCGCGTGCAGGCCACTGGATCCAGACCTGCCGTCGGCTCATCGAAGAGCAGCAAGGGGACCTTCCCCACGGGCTGACTGGGATCACTGATCACAGCGCGGGCAAAGCTGACCCGCTTCTGCATGCCGCCACTGAGCTCACCGGGATAAAGATCCTCCGTACCGGAGAGCCCCACGGCCTCCAGGGCCTCGGCCACCCGCTGGCGGATCTCCCGTTCGTTCAAGCGACTGAAACGATCCAGCAAAAAGCCCACGTTCTGGCGCACGGTCAAGGACGCCAGCAGCGCCGGGTTCTGGAACACCGTGCGCACGTCCGGGGGGTTGCGCTGATCCAGCCGCAGATAGGTCTGCTGCACCCCATGGATCTGCAGGCGACCGCTGCTGGGCAGGAGCAAACCCGAGAGCAGACGCAGGATCGTCGATTTACCGGCACCCGAGGGGCCCACCACCGCCAGGCGCTCGCCCGCATTCAGGGTCAAATCGACGTCGCTCAGCACGGTGTTGCGACCCCAGCGCACACTGACGTCGTCCATCTGGACCACTGGGGTGGTGGATTGCACCGGATCCTTCACGAATGGGGGCATCTTGGCGGTTTCTCCGTAACCTGGCCCCATGCCGGCTCGAGGACAGCGCAGGGGGAATCGCTCGAGACCTCGCCCGAGCTGGGTCGGCAAGGGAGATCTGCGCCAGAAAGACCTGGTCAGCCGCTCCAAGCGCGCCGCCCGCTGGCTGCAGCCCGGGCTGGTGGTCAAGCGCTGGATGCTGACCTCCGGGATTGGCCTGTTCCTGCTGTTCCTGGGAGGAGCCGTTTGGGCCGACCTGCAGCCGATCTACTGGCTGCTGGAGTTCATCCGCTGGTCCCTGGCCAACATCACCACGGTCCTCCCCCGCGAGATCACCGGACCGCTGGTGCTGGTGGTGGGCGGCGGACTGATCTGGCTCGGGCAAAGCCGCAGCTTTGGGGCGATCCAGCAGGCGCTGGCGCCCGATCGCGACACCCTTCTGGTCGATGCTCTGGCCGCGAAGAGCCGCCTGAACCGCGGCCCCTCGATCGTGGCCATCGGCGGCGGCACAGGGCTCTCCACCCTGCTGAGCGGGCTGAAGCGCTACAGCAGCAACCTCACCGCCATCGTCACCGTCGCCGATGACGGCGGCAGCTCAGGGGTCCTGCGCCGCGAACTCGGCGTTCAACCCCCAGGAGACATCCGCAACTGCCTGGCGGCCCTGGCCACAGAAGAACCCCTGCTGACACGGCTCTTCCAGTACCGCTTCCGCGCGGGCACTGGCCTCGAAGGCCACAGCTTCGGCAACCTCTTCCTCTCTGCCCTGACGGCCATCACCGGCAGCCTGGAGGGGGCCATCACCGCCA
>NZ_JAFMNJ010000074.1:0-3268 GCF_017859255.1 Vulcanococcus sp. DEBay_Sum29NL08_54 | reverse complement strand
CCAGGCCTCGCTGGTCAGCCTGCGGGATGCCAGGGCCCGCTACCAGGCCGGTGTGGCCACCAAGTTGGAGGTGCTTGAGGCAGAAACCCAGCTCGCTCGTGACCAAGACCTTTTGACGACAGCGCTAGCGACCCAGTCCAATGCCAGGCGCGATTTGGCCAGGCTGCTGGACTTGCCGCAGAACATCACACCGACGGCCAAGCAACCCCTGCGTCCGCTCGGCGTCTGGTTGCCGTCCATGGAGGAGAGCATCCTTGGGGCTTACGCCTTCCGCGAGGAGCTGGATAACGCGCTCTTGGATATCTCGGTCTCGAACAGCAACGCCAACGCCTCCTTGGGTGCTGTTCAGCCGTTCTTGAGCATCGTTAATAACTTTGTGACGGGCCGAACCAATGGCTACGCTGGTCTGAATGCCAATACAGACGAGGGTTTTGGCATCAGCTCTGGCCAAACCTGGGCCACGGACAACACGGTGGGTCTGAACCTGCGCTGGTCGATCTTTGATGGCGGTCGCGCCCGGGCGCAGTACCGCCAGTCCAAGCAACAGGCCCAGGAGAATGCCTTCCGCTTCGCGGACACCCGCGATCGCGTTCGCTTCGAGGTGGAGCAGAGCTTCAATAATCTGCGGGCCGATACGCGCACGATTCAGACCACCTCACGCGAGGTGCTCTCCTCCCGTGAATCGCTCCGCTTGGCTCGCCTGCGCTTTCAGGCCGGTGTGACCACCCAGCGTGAGGTGGTGGATAACCAGCGGGACTTGACCCAGGCCCAGCTGCGGTATGCCCAGGCCCTCGCCGACTACAACCGTGGCCTCGCTGACCTGCGTCGCCGCACGGGTCTGGATCAGATCGCCATCTGCCAGCCGCCCAAGCTCTCGGCGATCAAGCCGCTTGAGGACGAGACCTACACCGTTCCTGTCCCGCCTGAGCCCCTGCCGCCGGCCTGCTCCGCTCCCTATCCGGCGGCCAAGAGCTAGGGCTTAGTCCGACTAACGTCAGTGACCAGCTGAGCGACTGCAGCTGTCTCTTCCTCTTCCTCGTCTGATCCGTCTGGGGTTGTTCCAGGGGTGCCTGGGCTGTCTGGCGGTGATCTTTGTCGGGATGCTCAACCGGGTGATGCTCACGGAGCTGGGTTTCCCTGGGCTGCTGGTGGGTGGTGCCCTGGCCCTTGAGCAGGTGGTGGCCCCGGCGCGAATCCTGTTCGGACAGATCTCCGATAGCCGGCCCTGGGCCGGCAGACACCGCACCCCTTACATCTGGCTGGGTTCGGCCTTGTTCTGCAGCTTGGCGGTGCTGTTGATCCCGCTGATTTTCCGCCTGCATGCCGCCTTCGGTTCAGGGGATGCTGGGGCGATTACGGCTGGGATTGCGGCGATCTGTGCGGTGGTGGCCTGCTACGGCCTGGCGGTCTCGCTGGCGACGACGCCCTACCTGGCCCTGGTGATTGACCTGACGAGCGAGGAGGAACGCCCTCGTGCGGTGGGCTTGATTTGGTGTCTGCTCACCGTGGGCATCGTGGTGGGTGCGATCGCCACCAGCATTTGTTTGAAGGGGCTGGATGGGGTGAGTGACCCAGCGCTGCTTGAGCCAGCGCTCTTCCAGTTCTTGGCTCGCGTGGCCGTGGTGGTGTTTGCCCTGACGGTCTTTGCGACCTGGGGCGTGGAGCCCCATGCGAGTGAGCGGGCGATTAGTCGCTCGGAGGACCGTGAGGATGCGATCACCCTGGGGGATGCCTGGCGCCTGATCACCTGCAGCCGACAGGTGCTGGTCTTTTTCTGCTTCCTGCTGGCGTTCACCTTGGCGGTCTTCCTGCAGGACCCGATCCTGGAGAGCTACGGCGCGGAGGTGTTCGGTCTGCCGATTGCTGCGACGGCTTCCTTGAGTGCGGTTTGGGGGGTGGGAACCCTGCTGGGCTTGCTGCTGGCCGGGCTCTGGTTGGTTCCCAAGCTTGGGAAGTTCAGCGCGGCTCGGCTGGGCTGTCAGCTGATCCTGTTGTCGCTGCTGCTGTTGGCGGGCGTCGGGGTGCTGGCTGATCCGAATGCATTGCGGATCGTGCTGTTTCTGTTCGGACTGGCGACAGGGATCGGAACCAATGCCACCTTGGTTTTGATGCTGGATCTCACCCTTCCTGCTGTCGCTGGCACCTTTGTTGGTGTCTGGGGCCTGGCCCAGGCCTACTCACGGGCGTTGGGCAAGGTGATGGGTGGGGGTCTGTTGGATGCAGCGCGCTGGGTGTTGCCTGAGGCACCAGCGCATGTGGCCTATGGGCTGGTGCTGTTGTTTGAGGCGTCCATCGCGGTTCTGGCCTTGGTGCTGTTGAGCCGCGTCAGCCTGAAGCAATTCCGGGCGGATACAGCCGGCAATCTCGATCGTGTTCTCGCTGCGGAGCTGGGGTGACGATGCTTTCTCTTGCGATGCCAGAAGGCTTGGAGCAGCTGGGGCTACTGCTGGATCAGGTGGCCGAGCGACAGCGACAGGACTTTGGCCAGCTGGATTCCGAAGCCAAGGCCGATGGGAGCCTGATCACGGCCTGTGACCGCTGGAGCGACGCCACCTTGGTCAAAGGCTTGGCTGAGCTCTATCCCGGTGAGGGGGTGCTGAGCGAGGAAGGCAGTCAGTCGGTTCCGACCTCGGAGGCCTATTGGGTGGTGGACCCCCTGGATGGGACGACCAACTTCGCGGCGGGGATTCCCTATTGGGCGATTTCCCTGGCCCGCTTTGAGAACGGTGTCCCGGTGCTGGGGGTGTTGGACGTACCGCCCCTGCGTCAGCGGATCGTGGCGATTCGAGGCGGTGGAGCCTGGCGGAAGGACAAGAAATTGGGTGCCCCTTCGGCCCGCAATCAGGTGGCCGGTTGCGCGTCGCTTTGCAGCCGCTCGATTGGGGTGCTGCAGAAGCTTCCGAATCAGCGTTTCCCCGGGAAGATTCGGCTGCTGGGGGTGGCCAGCTTGAACCTGGTGAGTGTGGGGATGGGGCAGACCATCTCGGCCTTGGAGGCCACACCGAAGATTTGGGACCTGGCTGCCGCATGGCTGGTGCTCCAGGAATTGAATTGCCCGATGGATTGGCTGGTGCGGGATCCGGCTCAGCTCAGGCCCGGCGAGGATCTAAGTGAGGCCAACTTCCCCGTGCTGGCGGCGCGCAACGAGGAGACGCTGGCGCGCTTCAAGCCCTGGGCGGACGTTCTGGTGGCCCGAGTTTGACGGGATGGGGGTTGATGGTGTTATGATTATGTGCTGCGAGCAAACCGAAAGGCGAGCGAGCAGCGA
>NZ_JAFMNJ010000013.1:1598-53140 GCF_017859255.1 Vulcanococcus sp. DEBay_Sum29NL08_54 | reverse complement strand
AGAGCGGTCGACTGTTAATCGATTGGTCGCAGGTTCGAATCCCGCCCGGGGAGTTCTCAAAGCCCCAGCCCCCGCGGCTGGGGCTTTTTGCTGGCCAGTCATCTCAAGCCAAGAATCGCTTCACAACAAACACCCGGGAATCGCAACCCAAAAGACGAAAGAAAAGCTGAAGATTCCAAGGCTCGCCGTCTGGGGCGATTTGCCCAGATCCATCTCCAGTACTGACGCCAGACGGCCCAGGAGCCAAAGCCAAGGCGAAGCAATGTTGTGCAGAAGCACAAAAAGCCGCGGAGAATACCGACGGTGAACTTCGGCCCTTCACTGCAACCGCGACCCCGTTTACCGAGGAGCCAGTCATGAAGCCCTGCATCCTGCTGATCGAAGACGACGGCGACATGCGCGAGCTTGTGGCCGGACACCTGGAGCACAGCGGCTTCGACGTGCAGCGGGCCGAGGACGGCATCAAAGGCCAAGCACTGGCCCTGCAGTACACCCCCGATCTGGTCCTGCTGGATCTGATGCTGCCCAAGGTCGACGGGCTGACCCTCTGCCAGCGACTCCGGCGCGATGAGCGCACCTCCCGCATCCCGGTGCTGATGCTCACCGCCCTAGGGAGCACCAAAGACAAGGTCAGCGGCTTCAACTCCGGTGCAGACGACTACCTCGCGAAGCCGTTTGACCTCGAAGAGCTCCTGGTGCGGATCAAAGCGCTCCTGCGCCGCTCCGATCGCGCGCCGCTCTCGACCAAGCACAACGAAATCCTCAACTACGGCTGCCTGACACTCGTCCCCGAGCGCTTTGAGGCGATCTGGTTTGACGAGCCCGTGCGGCTGACGCACCTGGAGTTCGAACTGCTCCACTGCCTGCTGCAGCGCCATGGCCAGACCGTGGCCCCCTCACTGATTCTCAAAGAGGTCTGGGGCTACGAGCCCGACGACGACATCGAAACGATCCGCGTCCACGTGCGTCACCTGCGCACCAAGCTCGAGCCCGATCCCCGCAAACCTCGCTTCATCAAGACCGTCTACGGCGCTGGCTACTGCCTAGAGCTCCCCAGCGGAGACCATCAAGAGGAGCTGGCCCAACTGGTGCAGCAGGCCCGCGACAACCGGCGCACCGCCGCTTAAAGCGACAGCAACGCCACCTCCCAGGCCAAGCGCGGTTGCACGTAACTGCGCAGCTGCCCCCTGAGCTGCTCCAGGCGCTTCAGGGGGACTGAATCCTGGCGTTGACGCCAGAGACGCAGCTGCCACCAGTTCAACAACCAGAGCTGCTGCTCCACATCCAGAGCCTCACACAGGTCCCGGGCCAAGGAGAGGGCCACCAGCGGGGTCTGCGCTGCATCGCCGCCTGAAAAAGCGCTGCAACGCTCGGCCAAGCCCTCCGGCAAGGCCTGCCATTGGGCCCGTTGCTCCAGCAGGGCACCGGGGGAGCCGGCCGCGAGTTCCAGCAGCTCCGGCGGGTCACCGGCCTGGGCCATTCCCCCGTGGCCATGGCGCTGCAGCACCGCCTCCAGCAACTGGGGTTCAAGCCGCGCGAAGGCGATCGACTGGCAGCGGGAGCGAATCGTGCTGAGCAGCCGATCCGGAGAGGCCGTCAGCAGGATCAACATCCCGTCGCCGGGCTCCTCCAGGGTCTTCAGCAGGGCATTGGCCGCGCCCTCGGCCATCGCCTCCACGGTCTCCATCACCACCAGGCAGCGGGGGGACTCCACCGGCCGGCGGGCCAAAAACTGCGACACGGCCCGGACCTGCTCCAGGCGCAACTGGGGGGGCGCCTTGCGGCTCACGCCGGCGGCCTCCGCCTGGGATGCCGGCACCAGCTGACCCTTGTCGGAGTAGGTGGGCTCCACCCACAGCAAATCGGGATGGTTGCCGTCCTGCAGCCGACGCCTCACCGAGGGGGAGCCATCCAGCCCAGCAATCACTCCCTCCAGGAAGCGCAATGCCGCCAGACGACGACCCACTCCGTCGGGACCGCAAAAGAGATAGGCCGGGGCCAGACGCTGGTGCTGCAGTCCCGCAGTCAGTAGGGCCACCGCCTGGGGCTGCCCCAGCAGATCCTCAAACAGCTCAGCCATCGCTGGTGCAGGTGGCTTGGATGGCGGCCTGCAGGGCTGCGCTGACCGCCTCTGGCGATTGGCTGGCCTCAATGCGGCACCAACCGTATTGCTGGGCCAAGGCCGTGAAACCAGCACAGACCCGGGCCAGGAAGGCCTCGCCGCTGGCTTCGATGCGATCGGCCGGGCGATGGCCGCGGCGGCGCAGGGACTCCGCCAAGGGGATCTCCAGCAGGGCCGTGAGATCGGGTTCCAGCCCGGCGGTCGCGATTCCAGCCAGCTGCTCAATCAACGCCAAGGAGAGGCCGCGGCCGTAGCCCTGATAGGCCGCCGTCGACCCCACAAAGCGATCGCTCAGCACCCAGTGGCCGGCCTCCAGGGCCGGAGCGATGCGCTGCTGAACGTGCTGGGCGCGATCGGCCGCGTACAGGAGCAACTCCGCCGTGGACTCCGGGGCGGCGTCCCCAGGCGGATGCAGCAGCAGTTGGCGCAGGGCCTGGCCCAAGGCCGTGCCACCTGGCTCCCGGGTCACCAGCAACTGCGCCCCCTCGGGCATCAAGCCGCTGCTGGGCAACCACTGCTTCAGGGCTTCGATCTGGGTGGTCTTGCCACAGCCGTCGATGCCCTCCAGGACCAGAAAACGACCCCGCCTAGTCATGGCGCCCCAACAACAGTGCGTTCACGACAACAGTGATTGAGCTCATCGCCATCAACAGAGCTGCCAGCGGGGGTGACAGCACGACGCCAAAGCCTGGCAGGAGCACCCCGGCGGCGATGGGCAACACCACCAGGTTGTAGCCAAAGGCCCAAATCAGGTTTTGCCTCACCTTGGCCATGGTCTGACGCGCGAGCCGCAGCGCCATCGGGATGGCCTCCAGGCGTTCGCCGAGCACCACCAAATCAGCGGTATCGATGGCGATCTGGGTTCCCGTTCCAACGGCAATACCCAGGTCCGCCGCGGCCAAGGCCGGTGCGTCATTAATGCCATCGCCCACCATCCCCACCGGTCCGCTCGAGGCCGAACGTGCCTGATCGATCCGTTCCAGCTTCTGCTGCGGCAGCAGTTCCCAGGCCAACTCCTCTTGCGGCAAGCCCAACTGGCTGGCCAGGTGCCGCACAGGCGCCTGGCGGTCGCCGCTCAACAGCCCCAACTGCAGTCCCATGGAGCGCAGCTGGGCCAGGGCCTCTGGAGCATCCCCACGCGGCTGATCATCAATGGCGATCAGGCCCTGCAACTGGCTCGTGGCAACAGCCACAACCGTCGCGCCCTGCTCTTCCTGCGCGCTCCACCACTGCCGGTGCTCCTCGGCCATCTCCACTCCCTCCTGGAGCAACCAAGCCGGTCGTCCCACCCGAGCCAGGCCATGGCCCGTGACCTGGGCTTGCACGCCATCGCCAGCCAGGGTGCTGGCTTCGCTCACCTCGAGCAGCGCGAGCTCCAGCTGCTGCGCCCGCTGCAGCAGGGCATGGGCCAGAGGGTGACGGGTCTGCGCCTCCAGGCTGGCCGCCAGCTGAATCAGGGTCGATTCGCTGCCGCCAGGGTCAGCCAGCGTCACAGCCCGCACCGTGGGGCGACCGACCGTCAGGGTCCCCGTCTTGTCAAAGAAGAGCGTGCCCAGACGGGAGGCCGCCTCGATCACATCGCCACCGCGAAACAGCACCCCGGAACGGGCGGCCCGGCCACTCCCCACGGTGATGGCCGTTGGCGTCGCCAGTCCCAAGGCGCAAGGGCAGGCCACCACCAGGACCGCGATGCTGAGCTGAAGTCCCAGGACAAACGGTGTTTCAGCCGCCAAGCCCAGGCTGCGGTGCCCGCCGTGCTGGTGGAGTGCCGGTGCAGCGCTCAAGACCTGCGGCCAGAGCTGGGCGCCAATCAACCACCAGAACAGGAACGTGCCCAGGGCCAACAGCATCACCACGACGCTGAAGCGCCCCGCCACCCGATCGGTGAGGGTTTGAATCGGCGCCTTGCGGGCCTGGGCGCTTTCCACCAAAGCAATGATTCGCGCCACGGCGCTCTCGCGGCCGGGGCGCAGCACCTCAAGCTCCAGGGTCGCCTGCAGATTCAAGGAACCCGCCGCGAGCTCCTGACCGACACCCGCCAGCAACGGCAGGGGTTCACCGGTCAGGCTGGAGACATCCAAGCTCGACTGGCCCTCGAGCACGCGACTGTCCACCGGGACCCGATCCCCCGGCAGCAGCCGCAGGCGATCCCCCGGCCGCAGGGCGCCGACGCGCACCGGCTCGAGCCGCACCTGAGCGCCACTGCCCAAGACCAGCAGCGCCTGATCCGGTTGCAAACGGGCCAACTCCTGCAGCGCCCGTCCGGTGCGAAAGCGTGCCCGCTCCTCGAGGAAACGCCCCATCAAAACGAAGCCCAGCAGCATCACCGGCTCGTTGAAAAAGCACTGCCAGCCAACCGCCGGCCAGAGCAAGGCCACCAGGCTCGCGAGGTAGGCACTGCCCATCCCCAAGCCCACCAGGGTGTCCATTCCCGGGGCACCGGCCCAGGCGGAACGCCAACCCTGAACCAAGATCGGGCGCCCCGGCAGCAGCAGAGCCGCGGTCGCCACCAGCGCATGCAGGCGAATGTCCGCCAGGGGGGCAAGGGGCAGCTGACCGGCTTCCGCCAGGTGCCCGGAGACCGAGAACACGAGCAGCAGAAGCGCCACCATCAGCTGGCGCCAGCGCTGCCACCAACTGAACTGTTGCTGCCGCTGCGCCAGGCTCAAGGGCCGGTCCTCGTCATCGAGGCTCCGCAACGCGGCGGAGTAGCCCATCGCCGCCAGGGCCTCAATTAAGGGCTGGGCTGGTTCCTGGACGTCGGGGTCCAGTCCCACCCAGGCCGTCCGGTTGAGCAAGTTCACGCTGGCCTGCCGCACTCCGGGTTGGGCCAGCAAGCGCTGTTCCACCGCGCGGACACAACCGCCACACTTCATGCCCTCCACATCCAGCAAGAGCGGCGCCACCGGCTGGGCTGCTGGCTCGAGCTCTGGAGACACGAAGACACAGAGAGGAGCCCCAGGCTAGGGAGTTCTCACGGTTCTCCCCTGATCCGCAGGGCACAAGTCAGGATGGGGCGACGAAGCTCAGGTGCAAGCCGTGCCCCGCTCCCAGCGCAACGACAACTTCATCGACAAGAGCTTCACGGTGATGGCGGACCTGATCCTCAAGGTGCTGCCCACCAACCAACGAGCCAAAGAAGCGTTTGCGTACTACCGCGATGGCATGAGCGCCCAGGCGGACGGTGAATACGCCGAAGCGTTGGACAACTACGCCGAAGCGCTCAAGCTTGAGGAAGACCCCAACGACAAGGCCTTCATCCTCTACAACATGGCCCTGGTGTTTGCCAGCAATGGCGAGCACGAAAAGGCTCTCGAGCACTACGGCCAGGCCCTGGATCTCAACGGCAAGATGCCCCAGGCGCTGAACAACATGGCGGTGATTCACCACCACCTGGGCTCCATCGCCGAAGAGCAGGGCGAGAGGGATGAAGCCGATCGCCGCTTTGATCTGGCGGCGGACTTCTGGGGCAAGGCCATCCGCCTGGCGCCCAACAACTACATCGAAGCCCAGAACTGGCTCAAGACCAGCGGCCGCGGCAGCGTTGACGTCTACTTCTGAGTTGGCGTTGGGGAATTAAGCCCTGTCATCGGCGGGGTTCACCCCCAGGGCCGCCACCAGGGCTTCAGCGACGCTCCCCGCCTCGTGAAGCTGCAGGTCCAAGCCGGCCGCCAGCCGGCCCAAGCCGGAGCCCTTGGGGACCACAGCCCGGTTAAAGCCCAAGCGAGCCGCCTCCTGCAGGCGCTGCTCCAGCTGCCCCACGGGACGCAACTGTCCGCCCAGGCCCAACTCACCCACCAGAACCGTGCCCGGCGGCAGGGTCAGATCGCGGTAGCTCGCCACCACAGCGGCCGCCACGCCCAGGTCAGCCGCGGGCTCCTCCACGTCCAAGCCACCGGCCACGGCCAAGTAGCAGTCGAAGCGGGAGAGGGGCAGCCCCAGGTGCTTCTCCAGGACCGCCAGGATCTGGTGGAGGCGGTTGGTGCCGATTCCTGTGGCGGTGCGGCGGGGGCTGGCGTAACTGGTGGTGCTGACCAGGGACTGCAGTTCCACCACCAGTGGCCGGGTGCCCTCGCAGGCCACGATCGTCGCCGTTCCGGCGCTGGGTTCATCGCTGCCCAAAAACAGCTCGCTGGGGTTGAGCACCTGGGCCAGGCCCTGGCCGCGCATCTCAAACACCCCCAATTCATGGGTTGCGCCAAAGCGGTTTTTCACCGCCCGCAGCAAGCGATGGCTGGCGAAACGATCCCCCTCAAAGGTCAGGACCGCATCCACCAGGTGCTCCAGCACCTTCGGCCCCGCCAACATGCCTTCTTTAGTGACATGGCCCACCAGCAACAGCGCCGTGTTCTGGCGCTTGGCGATCCGCGCTAGGGCGGCGGCACATTCCCGCACCTGGGCCACGGAGCCCGGGGCACTGCCCAGTTCGCCGTCGTGCAGTGCCTGGATGCTGTCGATCACAGCCACGGCCGGCCGCAGCGCCTCCAGCTCCTGCAGCACCAACTCCAGGTCTGTCTCCGCCAGGAGCTGCAGCCCACCAGGCCCCTCCTGCGGGGGCGGGAGCTCCCCTTGCTCCTCCGCCAGCCGGCGCCAGCGGAGCTTCACCTGCTGGGCCGACTCCTCCGCACTCACATAGAGAACGGAATGGCGGGCCGCCATCGCCTGGGCGCTCTGCAGCAGCAGCGTGCTCTTGCCGATGCCGGGGTCACCGCCCAACAGCACCAGGGAACCCGGCACCAATCCGCCGCCAAGAACGCGATCAAACTCGCTGTAGCCACTGGCCAGGCGCTGCAAGGGGCGATCGCCAACGGCCGCGATGGGCTCGGAGCGGCGCGGCGCGGCGGGGATTGGAGCATCGGCCTCGCTGGCCACCACCGGCCGGCGGCGACGGTTGTCGCTGGCGGGGGCGGACTGCTCCACCAGGCTGTTCCAGCTGCCGCAACTGGAGCAGCGGCCAAAAAACTGCCGGGTCTGGGCTCCGCAGCTCTGGCAGACGTAGGTGCTGGTGGTGCGTGCCAAAGGGCTGAATCGGGCAGAGGGATGAAGACGGTGTATGACGAATGTGGGGTTTCGTCGATCACGAACCCCGCCAGACCTCTTCAGTAGGTCTAATCACTTAGTAATGGCCACCCAGACTGGCGCAATGACGGCCTCCTCCGCTCCAGCCAAGGAAACGATTCTGGTCGTGGATGACGAGGCCAGCATCCGCCGCATCCTGGAAACACGCCTCTCGATGATTGGCTACCAGGTGGTCACCGCCTGCGACGGCCAAGAGGCACTGGAGGCCTTCCGCAACACCAACCCGGACCTGGTGGTGCTGGACGTGATGATGCCCAAGCTGGACGGCTACGGCGTCTGCCAGGAACTGCGCAAGGAATCCGACGTTCCAATCGTGATGTTGACGGCCCTCGGAGACGTGGCCGACCGCATCACGGGCCTTGAGCTCGGTGCCGACGACTACGTCGTCAAACCCTTCAGCCCCAAGGAGCTCGAAGCCCGCATCCGCTGCGTGCTGCGCCGAATCGACAAGGAGGGGGCTGCCGGGATCCCCAATTCAGGCGTCATCCAAATCAACGAAATCCGGATCGACACCAACAAGCGCCAGGTGTTCCGCGGCGATGAGCGCATTCGCCTGACCGGCATGGAATTCAGCCTGCTGGAGCTGCTGGTGGGCCGCAGCGGCGAACCCTTCAGCCGCGGCGAAATCCTCAAGGAGGTCTGGGGCTATACCCCCGAGCGCCATGTGGATACCCGGGTGGTGGATGTTCATATCTCCCGGCTGCGCTCCAAACTGGAAGACGATCCGGCTAACCCCGAGCTGATCCTCACGGCTCGCGGCACCGGCTATCTGTTCCAACGCATCGTTGAAGCCGTTGCCCCAGAATCCAACTGACGCGACGGGCCAAGGCGCCTCAAACCGCCGAAACCGCCCGAAAGCCATACGGCGGCTGGTGATTTGGTATCGCCGCAATGCGGCCGTCACCAGCTTGGTGGGTTCAGCCTCCGCAGCCGGCACGGCAGCGGGCTCGATGGCGGGCTCCGTCGTCACCACGGCGGGAACGGCGGCTGGAGCGGCCGGTGCAGCCGCCAATACGGTGCTGCAGCCCCTGGTCTTTGACCCCCTCCGGCGCCTGCA
The DNA here is from genome assembly GCF_017859255.1 of Vulcanococcus sp. DEBay_Sum29NL08_54. NCBI lineage: Bacteria > Bacillati > Cyanobacteriota > Cyanophyceae > Synechococcales > Synechococcaceae > Vulcanococcus > Vulcanococcus sp. DEBay_Sum29NL08_54. The sequence goes on along the minus strand of NZ_JAFMNJ010000013.1, from coordinate 44,882 downwards.
GCAAGGCGTGGGTGGTGTGGATGGGGAAGCCATCAACGACGCCGATCGGCTCTGGGTCGCCGTTGACGGAATGGGCGGCGACTATGCCCCCGGTCCGATCCTCGAAGGCTGCCTGCGGGCCGTCCGCCTGCTGCCCGTACGGGTGAAGTTCGTGGCTGAAACCGCCGCTGTGGAGGCGGCCGTTGCCGAACTCGAGCTGGGCGAGGAACTGAGCGAAGCGCAACAAAAGGGCCTGCTTGAACTGGTGCCCAGTGGCCCTTCGGTGGGCATGAACGAAGAGGCCACGGTGGTGCGCAAGAAGCGTGACGCCAGCATCAACATGGCCATGGATCTGGTGAAGGCTGGAGAGGCCACGGCCGTCTACTCCGCCGGCAACTCCGGGGCGGTGATGGCCTCAGCCATCTTCCGGCTGGGACGGCTCAAGGGCATCGATCGCCCGGCCATTGGCGCCCTCTTCCCCACCAAAGATCCCGCTCAGCAGGTGCTGGTGCTCGATGTCGGCGCCAACATGGACGCCAAGCCCAGCTACCTGCACCAGTGGGCTCTCCTGGGGAACATCTACAGCCGCGATGTCCTGCAGGTCCAAGAGCCCCGCATCGGCCTGCTGAACATCGGCGAGGAGGAGTGCAAGGGCAACGACCAGGCCCTCAAGACCTATCCCCTCATGGCGGCTGAAACCCGCTTCCGCTTTGCCGGCAACTGCGAGGGCCGCGACGTCCTCTCCGGTGACTTTGATGTGGTCGTCTGCGACGGCTTCACCGGCAACGTGCTGCTGAAGTTCCTGGAGAGCGTGGGCAGTGTTCTGTTGGATGTGCTCAAGGCCGAGCTCCCCCGCGGCCGCCGCGGCAAGGTCGGCTCCGCCTTCTTGATGAGCAACCTGCGGCGGATCAAGAAACGCCTCGACCATGCTGAACACGGCGGCGCACTCCTCCTCGGGGTCAATGGGGTCTGCGTCATCGGCCACGGCAGCAGCAAAGCGCTCTCGGTGGTCAGCGCCCTGCGCATCGCCCATTCCGCTGCAAACCACGGCGTGATGGACGACCTGCACCGCCTCAGCGAAGCCGAAAACGAAACCATTGCCTGTGGTTGACTGACCCCCACCGTCTCGGGCCAGGCCATATGACCAGCGCTGCCAAAGCCGGGACCCCCTGGGGCATGGCCCTGGTGGGGTGCGGCAGTGCTGTGCCAGTGAACCGGGTTAGCAACGAACAACTCAGCACCCGAGTCGACACCAGCGACGAGTGGATCCGCACCCGCACGGGCATCGGCGCACGGCGCATCTGCAATGCCGATGAACCCCTGACCGTCATTGCGACGCGCGCAGCTGAGGCCGCCCTGGAGCATGCCGGTTGGCAACCGGAGGATCTGGACCTGATCCTGATGGCCACCTCCAGCCCCGACGATCTCTTTGGCACAGCCCCCCGGGTTCAAGGTGCCCTCGGCGCCAAAAACGCGGTGGCCTTTGACCTCACCGCCGCCTGCAGTGGCTTCCTCTTTGCCCTGATCACGGCCGGCCAATACCTGCGCAGCGGTGCCATGCGCCGGGCCCTGGTGATCGGCGCCGATCAGCTCAGCCGCTGGGTGGACTGGGACGACCGCACCACCTGCGTGCTCTTCGGTGATGCCGCCGCTGCCGTGGCCGTCGAAGCCTGCCCCGCCGACCAGGACGGCCTGCTGGGCTTCCAGATGCGCTCCGATGGCAGTCGCAATGGCTGCCTGACCCTCGCTCAGACCGACAGCCATCACCCGGTCCTCGACGGGGTCAGTGCCCAGCAGGGTGGCTTTGAGCCCCTGCGGATGAACGGCCAGGAGGTCTACAAGTTCGCCGTGCGCGAAGTCCCCGCCGTCCTGAAGGAGCTACTGGAGGACACCGGAACCGAAGCGGAGCAACTCAACTGGCTGCTGCTGCACCAGGCCAACCAGCGCATCCTCGATGCGGTGGCCGATCGCTTCAAAATTCCCCACGAACGGGTGCTGAGCAACCTGAGCAACTACGGCAACACCTCTGCCGCCACCATTCCCCTGATGCTGGACGAGGCCGTCAAGGATGGCCGCGTTCAACCCGGTGACCTGATCGCCAGCAGTGGCTTTGGCGCTGGACTGAGCTGGGGCGGAGCCCTGTTGCGCTGGAAGGGCCCCGCGTAGGCTCCCCCGGTCACTTCAATGCGCGGCCATGGGTAACGCCTGGGTTTTCCCTGGACAGGGCTCTCAGAAGGTGGGCATGGCCGCGGGGGTCCTGGAACTCCCAGGAGCCAAGGAGCGTTTTGAGGCCGCATCCACCCTGCTGGGCCGCGACCTGCTGGCGATCTGCAACGGCGAAGCCGAGGGCGAGCTCAGCGATCTGGGCGACACCCGCAACACCCAGCCCGCCCTGTTTGTGGTGGAAAGCCTGCTGGTGGATGGCCTGAAGGCCCAGGGCCGCAGCGCCAACCTGGTGGCTGGCCACAGCCTCGGCGAACTGGTGGCCCTCTATGCGGCCGGCGTGTTCGATGCCGCAACGGGTATCCAGCTGATGAAGACCCGCAGCGAACTGATGGCCGCCGCCGGCGGCGGCGCAATGACCGCCGTCATGGGCTTTGACCGCGGCGAACTCGAAGCCCTGGTCAATGCCACCGAAGGCGTGGTGATTGCCAACGACAACAGCAGTGCCCAGGTGGTCCTCTCGGGCAGCCCTGAGGCCGTCAACAGCGTCAGCAGCCAGCTGAAGTGCAAGCGGGCGATCCCCCTCGCGGTCAGTGGCGCCTTCCACTCCCCCTTCATGGAGCAGGCCGCCTCGGCTTTCGCCGCCACCCTGGAGGAGGTCAGCTTCGCCGACGCCTCAATTCCGGTTCTGAGCAACACCGACCCCACCCCTGAGACCAGCGGTGCGGCGCTCAAGGCACGCCTGCGCAGCCAGATGACCACAGGGGTGCGCTGGCGCGAAACGATGGAGGCCATGACCGCCGCCGGCATCAGCACCGCCGTGGAGATCGGACCGGGGAACGTCCTCAGCGGCCTGATCAAACGCAGCACCGAAGGCATCACCAACGCGCAGATCGCCACCGCCGCCGACCTGGGGCTGTGAATCGCCCCGTCAAGGCGGTCAAACGCGTCCTCCGCCGCCGCAAACCCGCCGAACCACCGGCCCTGATCCGCACCCCGCGGCCGAGCCTCACCTACCGCCTGGTGAGCTATCTGCTGGTGTTCCCGATCTACCGGCTGCTCTTCCGCGGGCGCACCGCCGGCAACGCCCATGTGCCGATGGAAGGCGCCCTGGTGGTGGTGGCCAACCACGGCTCGCACCTCGATCCACCCCTGCTCGGGCATGCCCTGGGGCGCCCCGTGGCCTTCATGGCCAAGGCGGAACTGTTCAAGATTCCACTGCTGGGACCGATCATCCGCGCCTGCGGGGCCTATCCGGTCTCCCGCGGCGCCAGCGACCGCGAAGCCATCCGCACCGCCACCGATCGCCTCGATCAGGGCTGGGCCACCGGCGTTTTTATTGATGGCACCCGCCAGGCCGACGGCCGGGTCAACAACCCCCAGCCCGGTGCGGCCCTACTGGCCGCCCGCGCCGGCGTCCCCCTGCTGCCCGTCGCGATCATCAACAGTCACCGCGCCCTGGGCACCGGCTCACGCACGGCGCGCCTGCTGCCCGTCCACATCCGCATTGGCACGCCGATCCCGCCGCCGGCCAGCCGCAAGCGGGCGGATCTCGATCAAGCCACAGCCGCCTGCCAGGCCCAGATCAATGCCCTGCTGGATCAAGGCCTGATCAGCGACCCCGCACTTCCTCCAGCAGCGGACCAAAACGCTCTGCCGCCCAGTCCCTAAGGTCCCGGCCACTCACCACCCAGAGGGCCGCCCGCAGCCCATCACCCCAGACCTTGCGCCAGTCCTCGGGGACACAGCGCTCACCGCAGGGCACGGCCAACGGCGTCAGCCCGATCCCGCGGCTCCCCGCCACAACGCGTCCCACCATCAGGGCCCGGTCCATGTGATCACTGCTGGTCACCAGGACCACGTGGCGGATCTTGGAGCGCTTGAGGTCATCCACCACAGAGGTGAAGTTGCTCAGGGTGTCGGTGGCCCGGTAATCCAGCAGGACTCGCGTGTCATCGAGGCCGCGACCGCGGAATAACCAGTGGGCGTACTCCGGGTTGCTGCCGCCGCTGACCATCACCGGCAGGCCATCGCGCTTGGCGACCTCGGCCCCAACCCGCTCCCGCTCCACATCGCCGCCGAGCACCAGCACCAACTGCGGTGGGGGCAGCGCCGGGAAGACCAGTCCTCGGCTACTCCAACCGACCGCGCACAAGGCCGCCAGCAGCAGCAGGCGCCGAGCCCTGCCGCGGCGACGGGGGCGACGGCGCCTCCTGCGCGGCCGGGATTCGGTCTGACGCTGGGCCTGGGTCATCCGCCCTCCACCGGGCTGGTGGGATAGAGCGGCAGCACCGTGCTCCAAGGCCCCGGCAATGCCGCTGCATGGGCCAGTCGCCCCAGGGTCAACAGCTGCAGCACATCCGCCTCCGCCTCAACCTGGGCCTCGACGCCGCCCGGCCCGGCTTCATCGGGCTTAAACAGACGCGGTTCCACGCATTCGTCGATCCCCCCCAGGGCTGAGGCATCCAAGCGGTAGGCCCCCGCCACAATCCCCCGGCGCGGCAGGGTTTGCTGCAACCAGAACTGGGGCTGATCCGGCTGGAAGGCCCCGGCCGCCGCCAGGCGACGTGCGATCAGCAAAAAGCTGCTGAAACCGTGCAGGGGAATCTGCAGCTGCTGGGCCAAGGTGCGCGCCAGGACCACGGTGAGGCGTGTTCCGGTAAAGCCTCCGGGACCGGTGGCGACCACAATCCGAGCCAACTGAGGCCAACGCTCCGCGGGCAGCAGCTCCTCCACGCAGGGGAGCAAGGCATTGGAGAGCTGACGCCCCAAGGGGAAGCTGGCGCACTGGGGAGGCGCGCCCTCCTGCTGGAGATCGCAGAGACCGACCCCCAGGGTTTCGCTTGAGCTGTGCAACGCCAGCAGCAAGGAGGGTTCGCTCATGTGGGCAGCAACTCCCCAGGACAGAGCCGCTGCCAGCGGCCCCGCTCGAGCTCAAAACTGCCGCAGGCGCGCACGTCCCACTCAACGCCCACGTCCGTGGAGCCCAGCTCCCTGACCTGAACGTGAATCTTGGGTTCGCTGGGAACGAACTGCGGCGCTGCGCAGAGATGGGCAGCGCCGTGCTGACGCTCCACTGCGTGGTAGGCCTGGCACTGGTCGACCCAGCGGCAGTCCACGCAGATGCACATCTCCAGCGTCAGCGCAGATGGGCTCATTGTGCCCGGCTCTGGCGGTTCTGCAGCGGCAGTGGCCTGGAGTGTCCTGCGCGCTGAGGACTGGCCGGTCCCCCTCTCCGCCTTTCCCGCCGATGCCGCCTTGGTGGGGGGAGCGGTCCGCGATGCCCTGTTGAACCGCCTGGGTCCGGCCCCCGACCTCGACCTGGTGGTGGCGGACGGCGCCATCGCCCTCTGCAAGACGCTCAGCAAGCGCTTTGGCGGCAGTCCTGTGGTGCTGGACGCCGAGCGTGACATCGGACGGCTGGTGATCCGCGGCTGGAGCGTGGATCTGGCGCGCCGCGAAGGCCAGAGCCTCGCTGACGACCTAAAGCGCCGGGACTACAGCGTCAATGCCATGGCCCTGCCGCTGGCCCAACGGGACCAGCTGGTGGACCCCCATGGGGGCCTGGAGCATCTGCAGCGCCGTCAGCTGGTGGCCCTGGCGGAACGCAACCTGCTGGATGACCCCCTGCGCCTGCTGCGGGGGGTTCGCCTGGGGAGCGAGCTGGAGTTTGAGCTCGATGACACCACCACGGGCTGGATTCGGCAGCACAGGGAGCGCCTCAGCAGCGTGGCCGGGGAGCGCGTCCTGGCGGAACTGGAGAAGCTCTGCCAAAGCCCCCAGGGGCAGCAGGGACTGCAGCGCTGCCTGGATTGGGGGCTGCTGGCCCCCTGCCCTGCCCTGGCTCCCCTGACGCCGCTCACGGCCGAGCAGGCCTCAAGCAGGGGCCTCAGCGACCAGGAGTGCCAGGAGGCCTTGCCGTTGGCTCGGATGGCTGCGGTTGTGGATGGCCCAGGCCTGCAGCAGCTCAAGAGCAGCCGCAAGCTGCAACAGCGGGTGCAGCGCCTGCGCCATTGGCAGCAGCGGCTGGGGGCCCAAAACCCCGCGGAACATGCCCAAGCCCTCAAGGAAGCGGAGCGACTGCAACTCCACCGCGACCTCAGCAGCGATCTGCCGGCCCTGCTGCTGCACTGGCCCGCCCCAGCGGCCAAGGCCTGGCTGCGGCGCTGGCGCGACCCTGAGGACCGGCTTTTTCATCCAAGAGCGGCCATCAATGGTGATCAACTGCAGCAGGAATTAGGCCTGAAAGCCTCACCCCAACTGGGATCCCTACTGCAGTTCTTGATGCTGGAGCAGGCCTTTGGCCGCCTTGATGGCACCGCGGAAGCCCTCGAACGTGCGCGCCAATGGCTGGAGAGGGACACCCGCCGTGATTAACTTCACAGTGAAAGGCGTTATCAACGACCTGAATTCAGCCAGTTAGGGCACAGCATTACGCCGTAGGTCGCCGATTGAACTCCGCTGTCGGGTTCGGTGCAGCCGCTTCGTGATTCACCCCCGACCAGCCAGAACCAAAACCTTTTTCTTCTCTCTCTCGTCCCATGAGCGTTCGTCTTTACGTTGGCAACCTGCCCCAGAGCTTCGATAACAAGGAGCTCGAGGCTCTGTTCTCCAGCGTTGGTGAAGGCGTCCGCTTCAAGGCTGTTCAGGACCGTGAAACCGGCGCTGGCCGCGGTTTCGGTTTCGCCAACGTCAACGACGAGAAGGTCGCTGATGCGGTGATCGAGCAGCTCAATGGCCGTGAGTTCGGCGGCAACGCCCTCCGCATCGAGCGCTCCGAGCGCCGTGATGACCGCCGCGGTGGCAATGATCGCCGTCCCGGTGGCGGCGCTGGCCCCGCCGTGGCCCGCAAGGCCGTCAACAAGGTCGTCCACCGCGACTCCGTGGAAGAGGGTGCTCCCGACCCCCGCTGGGCTGGCGAACTGGCCAAGCTCAAGGGTCTGCTGGACAACCAAAAGGCTGCGGTCTGATTGAGATGGATGAGCTGATCTGGAGCTGGAGAGGCCATCAGATCAGCTACACCCGAATCCCCCCCCAGAACGGCTCAACCGCCTGCGGTCGAGCCGTTCTTTGTGTGCATGGGTTTGGCGCCTCCAAGGGGCATTGGCGCCACAACCTCAGCGCCCTCGCCGCAGACAGCCCCGTCTATGCGATTGATCTCCTGGGGTTTGGCGGCAGCAGCAAGCCCGTCTCGCGCCTGGAGAACGAGCCCGACACCGCCGGCAGTGTGCGCTACGGCTTCGATCTGTGGGCCCAGCAACTGGTGGATTTCTCGAGGGAGGTCATCGCTGCCGAGGGACCGGTCAGCCTGCAGCTGATCGGCAACTCCATCGGTGGTGTCGTCTGCCTCAATGCCGCCCGGATGCTCTCGGAGGGCGGTCAGCCCCCATCCCAGGTGGTGCTGATCGACTGCGCCGAGCGAGAGCTCGACCTGAAACGTCTACCGGAACAACCCATCGGCGCTCAACTCTCCAGACCGCTGGTGATGGCGCTGGTGCGGCAGCGCTGGATCGTCAGCAACCTCTTCCGCTTCTTCGCTCGGGCCGGTGCGGTGCGCGCGGTGCTGAAACAGGCCTATCCGAGCGGCGGCAACGTCGACGACGAGCTGGTCCAACTGCTGCTGAAACCCAGCCAGGAGCCAGGAGCAACGGAGAGCTTCAGGGGCTTCGTCAATCTGTTCGATGACTGGCTGGCGCCGCAGCTGCTCGAGCGACTCAACGTGCCGGTGCGGATGCTCTGGGGCGAGGCAGACCCCTGGGAGCCGTTAGAGGAAGCCCGGCGCTGGAAGCAGACGTTCGCCTGTGTGCAGGACCTCGAGGTCCTACCCGGACTCGGGCACTGCCCCCACGATGAAGCTCCCGAGCGGGTCAATCCAATCTTGTGCCGTTGGCTCAAGTTGGGCTGGGAAGACGCTCAGCGCGCCTGAGCAATCACAAACGATTTGGGCAGGTCCAGGAACTTGCCCGTGCGGGGCACATAGGCGCGGTGGTTGAAGACGTCGTAATCGAGCTCTTCAATCACATCCAAGATGCCGCGGTAGAGGCGCAACGAGGCCCAGACCGGCCAACGGGCATCCGGGGCGAGCCAACGCACACCGGCTTCTGAGCGGGCGAACCACTCACGGGCACGGTCCACCTGGAAGCGCATCAGCTCACGCCAACTGTCGTTGAGGGTTCCAGCGAGCAACTCCTCCTCGCTGTAGCCAAAGCGCTGCAGATCCTCTTGGGGCAGGTAGATCCGACCGCGGCCCCGGTCTTCACCCACATCCCGAAGAATGTTCGTCAGCTGGTTGGCGATGCCCAAGGCAACGGCCGCATCACTGGTGTCCGGGGGATCACTCCAAGGGGCGGAGGTGTAGGCCGGATCAACGCCCATCACCTCCTGCGTCATCAGACCGACGGTGCCTGCAACGCGGTAGCAATAGAGCTTGAGGTCGTCGAAGGTCGCGTAGCGCGTCGTCGTCAGATCCATCCGCATCCCCTCGATCATGTCCAGATAGGGCTGGAGGGGCTGGGGATAGCGCTCGAGGGTGTCCACCATGACGCGATCGAGGCCATCTTGGATTTCGCCCTTGAAGAACGCCCGGGTGCGCTCCTCCCAACGATCGAGGCGTTCTGCCAACTCAGCGACCGGACGGGCCATGGCCTCAGGGCTGTCCATCAGCTCGTCGGTGCGCCGGCACCAGACGTAAATCGCCCAGATGGCCCGGCGCTTGGCCGGGGGCATCAGCAGGGTGCCCAAATAAAACGTCTTGGCCCACTCCGCCGTTTCCTGGCGGCAGGCTTCAAAAGCTTCCTCGAGGGAAGGAATGGTGGAGAGATCAGCCGTTGCTGTCACTGCCGCCATCAAGCAGCCACTGCTGCTTTGGCCTGGCTGACCGCCTGGGCACAGAGCTTGCCGCTCAGGACCGCACCTTCCATCGAAGCCAGGTAGCGCTGCATGGTGTAGTCACCGGCCAGGAAGAAGTTCGGGATCGGCGAGGTCTGATCCGGACGCAGTTTCTGGCAACCGGGAACGGTCTTGTAGACCGACAGCGGGGTCTTGACCACGATCGACTTGCGCAGCTTGGCCTGGTCGTCGCCGGTGAAGTGCATCGGGAAGAGACGCTTCAGCTCCTCCATGGTGGCCGCCACGATCTCCTCATCACTGCGGCCGATCCAATCCTTGGCCGGAGCAAACACCAGCTCGAGCATCGAGCGGTTGGGATCCTCGTACTCCTTACAGGTGTTGCTCATGTCGGCATAGACACTCAACAGAGGGCTACGGCTGAAGAGCAGGTGGTCGATGTCCGTGAGCTTGCGGTCAAACCAGAGGTGGATGTTGATCACCGGGACGCCATTGAGGCCATCCAGCTTCTGGAAGTAGGGCATCTGCTTCCAAGGCTCCGGCAGGAGCAGCTTGAAGGGATCGACCGGCAGGGCACTGACATAGGCATCGGCCTCGAGGGTGAAGCCCTCCTTGCCCTTGATGCCACCGATGCGGAAGCCGCTGACGCTGCCATCGGCATTGAGTTCGATCTCCCGCAGGGGGGAATCGAGGTGCACCTCACCGCCCCGGGCCGTGACGTAATCGACGATCGGCTGACAGAGCCGCTGGGGAGGGTTGCCATCGAGGAAGGCCATCTTGGATCCGTCGCTTTCCTGCAGGAAGCGATTCAGAGCCGTCAGCACAACCGTGCTGGAGATCTCGTCGGGATCGATGAAGTTCAGCGCCTTCGCCATGGCGATGAAGACCTCATCGTTCACCCGCTCAGGGATGTTGTGGATCCGTAGCCACTCGGTCCAGGAGTACTGGTCGCACTCTTCGACGTACTGCTGCCCGCGCAACATCGCCGGCACCAGGCCCATGCCGAAGGAGATCTTCTCGGGCCAGGACAACATGTCGTTGTTGCCCAAGATGGCGGCCACGCCGTTGAGCGGAGCCGGGATATCCGGGAAATCGAAGCGGCTGTAGGTACCCGGGGTCTCCTTTTGGTTGAAGATCATCGAGTGGCTCTTCCACTGGAGCCGGTCCTCGATGTTCAGCTCCTTGAAGAGCTGACGCATATTCCGGTAGGCACCAAAGAAGATGTGCAGACCGGTCTCATACCAATCACCCTCATCGTCCTGCCAGGCGGCCACCTTGCCGCCCAGGACATCGCGGGCTTCCACCACCACAGGGGTGTGTCCGGCGTCGCAGAGGTACTTGGCACAGGCCAACCCGGCCAAGCCAGCACCAGCAATGGCGACGCGCATGAAAAACAGGGAATCAGCACGCAACCTTAAAGGGCCCGTGCCCAGGGCTGAGTCCCTCCAGTCCCAAGCCGGCTTGACCAGACCCGCCAGGCGCTTCTTAAAGTCTTGACGCCGGCCTTCGGGTTCGCCGGTCAGCAGATTGCCTCGCCATGGCCGACACCCTGATCAAATCCACCACTCGCCACGTGCGCCTCTTCACGGCACGGGTGGAGAACGGTCAACTGGTCCCTGACGATCAGCAGCTCACCCTGGACCTGGATCCGGACAACGAATTTCTCTGGAACACGGCGGCCCAAGAGGTCGTGCAGCAGCGCTTCCAAGAACTGGTGCAGGCCAACGCCGGCAACGATCTCAACGACTACAACCTGCGCCGGATCGGATCGGAGCTCGAGGGAACCATCCGCACCCTGCTCCAGGCCGGTCAGCTCAGCTACAACCCCGACTGCCGAGTCCTGAACTACTCGATGGGTCTTCCCCAAAGCCCCGAGCAGCCATGACCCGCTCCCGCTACGGCCGCAGCAGCTACGACGAGGGTTACGGCCGTGAGAGCTATGGGGACCCGCGCCGCGGTGGCGGCCGGCCCCGGGGACCTGGCTCAGGTGGTGGTGGCGCCCCTGGTGGTGGCGGGGGCTTTCAGTTCAACGTGGGCACGGTGGCCGTGCTCGGTGGTGTCCTGGTGGTCGGCATCGGCATCGGGACCGGCATCTCCAGTAACACCCAAGGGGACCAGGGCAACATCGCCAGCTCCCAGCAGCTGGACATGGCCGTCCCCGATCCGGAGTTCTGCCGGCAGTGGGGCGCCAGTGCCTTCGTGATGGACATCGAGCTCTACACGACCATGAACCCCAGCTCGAGCTTCGTCACCCAACCGGCACTGCGGCCGGGCTGCGTGATTCGACGGGAGAACTGGAGCGTCCTGCAGAAGGAAGGGGCCGTCACCGCTGAGCAGATGCGCCAGTGCAAACAGCGGATGAACACCTTCGCCTACATCGGCTCGGTGAAGGACCAGCCGATCGTGCGCTGCGTCTACCAGACGGACATCACGGAGAACAAATTCATCACCAAGGGCGTTGCCGATGACGCCGCCGGCATCACCCCTGAAGCCGACCAGTTCTGAGGCCGCTTAGGCCTCGACTGGTTCCGGCATGGGCCGGCGCAGGGGGCTATCGGGGCTGGCAAAGACCGGCAGGATTTCCTTGCGGAAGGCATCGGCGGCCCGCGAGCAGTAGCGCGCCGGGTGGGTGATCAACTTGAGCTGCCGGCGCACGGAGAGATCCGCCAGGGCGGGACGGTGCAGGTTGCCCGCCGCCAGTTCCCGCTCGATCGAAACCACCGGCAGGAACGCAGCACCCAGTCCGCTCTGCACGGCGTTCTTGATGGCCTCAAACGAGTTGAGCTCCATCTCAATCTTCAGGCGCGAGACGTCCAGGCCCGAGCGCGCCAGCAGTTGGTCCACCATCTTGCGCGTGGTCGACTGGGCATCCAGGGAGACAAAGCCCAACCTGTACAGGTCGTCCTTACTGAGCTCCGGCAGGCGGGCCAAGGGGTGCTTGGTGGGAAGCACCAGGGCCAGCTCATCGCTGGCATAGGGGATGACCTGCAGCAGTTCATTGAGCTCGCTGGGCAGCTCGCCGCCGATGATCGCCAGGTCGATCTGGCCGTTGGCCACGCTCCAGCCGGTGCGGCGGGTGCTGTGCACCTGCAACTGAACCGCCACCTCGGGGTATTTCTGGCGGAATAGGCCGATCATCCGCGGCATCAAATAGGTGCCGGTGGTCTGGCTCGCACCAACAATCAAGGAGCCGCCCTTGAGGTTGTGGAGGTCATCCAGGGCGCGACAGGCCTCTTGGCACTGACTCAGGATCCGGTCGCAGTAGCTCAGCAGCAGGTGACCGGCCTCGGTCAACTGGGCCTTGCGTCCCCCCCGGTCAAACAGGGAGACATTGAGCTGCTTCTCCAGGTTTTGGATCTGCAGGGAGACCGCCGGCTGGGTGACGTAGAGGCTGTCGGCGGCCTTTTTAAAGCTGCCCTCGCTGGCGATCGCCCGCAGGATGCGCAGCTGATCAAGAGTGAACGGCAGATCAGCCATGGAGGGCGCTGCGGTTCAGCGGGGGGATCAAAACTCTAGGTCGATCGAACAGCGGGTTCATGCGCTTGGCCAGAATCCGCTGGATCTGAAGCAACCCTGAGCCTTGAGCAGCGCCAGCCACCTCCACCACAGCAGCCTGGTGATGCTGGCTCTACTGCTGGTCTTCGCCGTCATCCACAGCGGCGGGGCCTCTCTGCGGTACTGGGGGGCTGAGCGCATTGGTGAGCGGGCCTGGCGGCTGTTGTTTGCCGCCGTCAGCATTCCCTCTGCCGTGGTGGTGATCGGTTACTTCCTCGCCCACCGCTACGACGGGATCCGGCTCTGGAATCTCCAGGACCAGCCCTGGATCGTGCCCCTGGTCTGGGTCGGGACAGCCATCTCCTTTCTCTTCCTCTACCCAGCCACCTACAACCTGCTGGAGATCCCGGCGGTCCTCAAGCCCCAGGTGCGCATGTACGCCACCGGCATCATTCGCGTCAGCCGCCACCCCCAGGCCATTGGCCAGATCCTCTGGTGCTGCACCCATCTGCTCTGGATTGGCAGCAGCTTCATGGTCGCGACCTGCCTTGGCTTGATCGCCCACCATCTCTTTGCCGTTTGGAACGGTGATCGCCGTCTCAGCAACCGGTTTGGCGAAGCCTTTGAGGAGCTCAGGGCCAGCACCTCCATCGTTCCCTTCGCCGCGGTGCTGGATGGACGTCAACAGCTGGTGGCCTCTGAATTCCTCAGGCCCGCCCAACTGGGCATCGCCATCGCCGTTGGCGTCTTCTGGTGGGCCCACCGCTACATCGGGCTGGCCGCGACAGGCTTCAGTCGATTAGGGCTCGCGCACTGGCTGGGATAAGCGCCCACGGGGCTGCCTACACTCGCCCTGATTCCCTGAGTGCCGGATGCCGTCGCCCGCCGAACTCGCCTGGCTCATCCCGGTGCTCCCGCTGATCGGGGCCGCGATCGTTGGCCTGGGGCTGATCAGCTTTAACCGCACGGTCAACCGCCTGCGCAAACCGGTTGCACTGCTGTTGATCAGCTGTGTCGGAGCCGCGGCGGTCTTGAGTTACGCCGTTCTCGCCCAGCAGCTGGCGGGCGCCGGGGCCACAGAGGTGCTCTTCGACTGGGCCAGCGCCGGGGCCTTCACCTTGGAGATGGGCTTCCGCGTCGACGCGCTCGGCGCCGTCATGCTCTCGCTGGTGACGACCATCGCCGTGCTGGTGATGATCTACTCCGATGGCTACATGGCCCACGACAAGGGCTATGTCCGCTTTTTCACCTACCTCGCCCTCTTCAGCAGCTCGATGCTGGGCCTGGTGATCAGCCCCAACCTGCTCCAGATCTATGTCTTCTGGGAGCTGGTGGGCATGTGCTCCTACCTGCTGGTGGGCTTCTGGTACGACCGCGATGGCGCCGCCAATGCCGCCCAGAAAGCCTTTGTGGTGAACCGCGTCGGTGACTTCGGCCTGCTGCTGGGCATCCTCGGCCTGTTCTGGGCCACCGGCAGCTTCGGCTTTGAAGAGATCGGGGTGCGCCTGCAAGAGGCCATCAGCTCCGGCAGCGTCTCCAACGGCATCGCGATCCTGCTCTGCCTGCTGGTCTTCATGGGTCCGATGGCCAAGTCGGCCCAGTTCCCGCTGCACGTTTGGCTGCCGGACGCGATGGAGGGCCCAACCCCCATCTCAGCCCTGATCCATGCCGCAACGATGGTGGCGGCGGGTGTCTTCCTGGTGGCGCGCCTGCAACCGGTCTACGTGCCCTTCCCTGAGGTGCAGGTCGTGGTGGCCGTGATCGGCACAATCACGCTCTTCCTGGGGGCCTCGATCGCCCTCACCCAGATGGATCTGAAGAAGGGCCTGGCCTACAGCACCGTCAGCCAACTGGGCTACATGATGCTGGCCATGGGTTGTGGCGCCCCGGTGGCGGGCATGTTCCACCTGGTGACCCACGCCTTCTTTAAGGCCATGCTCTTCCTGGGCTCTGGCTCAGTGATCCACGCCATGGAAGAGGTGGTCGGCCACGAGGCAGTCCTGGCCCAGGACATGCGTTTGATGGGCGGGCTGCGCAAGTACATGCCCGTCACCAGCAGCACCTTCTTTATTGGCTGCCTGGCCATCAGCGGTATCCCGCCCCTGGCTGGTTTCTGGAGCAAGGACGAAATCCTGGGCCAAGCCTTTGGCAGCTTCCCGATCCTCTGGGCCGCGGGCTTTGTCACCGCCGGGATGACCGCCTTCTACATGTTCCGCCTCTACTTCCTGACCTTTGAAGGGGAGTTCCGCGGCAACGACAAGGCGATGCAAGCCCAGCTGATGGCCGCTGCCGGCAAGGGAGCGGACGAGCACGGTGAGGAGCATGGCGAACACCATGCCCACGCCGATCATCCCCATGAATCCGGCTGGCAGATGGCCATGCCCTTGGCCGTCCTGGCGGTCCCCTCGGTCTTGGTGGGTCTCTTGGGTGTGCCCTGGAACAGCCGGTTCGGCACCCTCCTCGATCCCCAGGAAGCCGCCGAGGTGGCAGAACACTTCAGCTGGTCTGAATTCCTGCCCTTAGCCGGAGCCTCCGTGACGATCTCGGTGATCGGCATCAGCGTGGCCGTCCTGGCCTACGCCCTGCGCAAGCTGGACCTGGCGACTGCAGTGGCGGGTCGTTTCCCCAGCATCAATGCCTTCCTGGCGAACAAGTGGTACCTGGACGACATCAACGACAAGCTCTTCGTTCAGGGCAGCCGCAAACTGGCGCGCTCGGTGCTGGAGGTGGACTCCAAGGTGGTTGATGGGGTCGTGAACCTCACCGGCCTGGTCACCCTGGGGAGTGGAGAGGGCCTCAAATACTTCGAGACCGGCCGTGCGCAGTTCTATGCGCTGATCGTTTTCGGAGGGGTGATCGCCCTGGTGGTGCTCTTCGGAGCCCTGGGCTGAGGCCTTCGCACAACGCTCTGTGTGACATCGCCCACTCCCAGGGGCGCGTCACGGTGAGCATTTCTACACTCCGCCTAAAGCGATTCGCTTTCGGTGATCCTGGACTTCGTCTCAACCCTGGCCGTAGCGACGGAACAGGCGAGCAGCTCGGCATTCCCGTGGCTCAGCGCCTCGATCCTGTTCCCGATTGCAGCGGCCCTCTGCATTCCGTTTATCCCTGACAAGGGGGATGGCAAACAGGTCCGCTGGTTTGCCCTGGGCGTGGCCCTGATCACCTTTTTGATCACCGTTGGGGCGTATCTGACGGGGTACGACCCCAGCGACCCGAATCTGCAATTGGTGGAGCGGGTCAGCTGGCTCCCGCAAGTGGGGCTGTCCTGGTCGGTTGGAGCCGACGGGATCTCCATGCCGCTGATCCTGCTGACCAGCTTCATTACGGCCCTGGCCGTGCTGGCGGCCTGGCCCGTGAGCTTCAAGCCCCGGCTGTTCTATTTCCTGCTGCTGGCGATGGATGGCGGCCAGATCGCCGTCTTCGCTGTCCAGGACATGCTGCTGTTCTTCCTGGCCTGGGAGCTGGAGCTGCTGCCGGTCTATCTGCTCTTGGCGATCTGGGGCGGGAAAAAACGCCAGTACGCCGCCACCAAGTTCATCCTTTACACCGCTGGCAGTTCGCTGTTCATCCTCCTGGCGGGCCTGGCCATGGCCTTCTACGGCGGGACCACCAGCTTTGAGTACAGCGACTTGATGGCCAAGGGCTTCTCCTTGAAGTTCCAACTCCTGGCCTATGCGGGCCTACTGATCGCCTTTGGCGTCAAGCTCCCCATCGTTCCGCTGCATACCTGGCTCCCGGATGCCCACGGCGAAGCGACGGCCCCGGTCCACATGCTGCTGGCCGGGATTCTGCTGAAGATGGGCGGCTACGCCCTGCTGCGTTTCAACTGCCAGATCCTTCCGGATGGGCATGCGGTCTTCGCGCCACTGCTGGTCGTCCTGGGCGTGGTGAACATCATTTACGCCGCCCTGACCTCCTTCGCCCAACGCAACCTCAAACGCAAAATCGCCTACAGCTCGATCAGCCACATGGGCTTTGTGCTGATCGGCATCGGCAGTTTCAGTGCGCTGGGCTCCAGCGGGGCGATGCTGCAGATGATCAGCCACGGCCTGATCGGCGCCTCCCTGTTCTTCCTGGTGGGTGCCACCTACGACCGAACCCACACCCTCCAGCTCGACGAGATGGGTGGTGTGGGCCAGAAGATGCGCAAGATGTTTGCGCTCTGGACGGTCTGCTCCCTCGCTTCCTTGGCCCTGCCCGGGATGAGCGGCTTCGTCAGCGAGCTGATGGTCTTCGTCGGCTTCGCCACCGACGACGCCTACACCCTTCCCTTCCGGGTGGCCATCGATGGCCTGGCGGCCATTGGCGTGATCCTGACTCCGATCTACCTGCTCTCGATGTTGCGGGAGATCTTCTATGGCAAGGAAAAGGCCGAGCTCGTCGACCACACCAACCTGGTGGATGCCGAGCCGCGGGAGATCTACATCATCGGTTGCCTGCTGGTTCCGATCATCGGCATTGGCCTCTACCCACGCCTGATGACCGACAGCTACAAGGCCTCCATGGAACAGTTGGTGGCCCGAAACGAGAGTGCGATGAAGGCCCTGACCGCTCCTGCCGGAGCCGGCCTGATTCGCCAGGCCCCCCTGCAGGCACCAGCCCTGAGCTAGGGCCATTACGAAGCGCAGCCTCTCAGCGGCTGCGCGTGCAAGATCTTCGTAATCTCAAAAACAGCTCAACAGCGGCCCCTCGCAGCCATGAAGCAGCTGAACTTCCTGCTGATCTTCAGTTTTGGTCTGGCCACGGTGATGTTCACCCTGGAGAACACCGCGCCCACCACCGTGCGCTTTCTGCCCGGGCTGACCACCACCATGCCCCTCGCCGCACTGCTGCTGGTGGTGGGCGGTGTCGGCGCAACCGCCGCCTGGGTCTTTGCCGTCTGGACCGGTGTGGTCAAGCGGGTTGAAAGTCAGACCGATCCTGGCGAGTACGAAGCACAACAGGTGCGCATTCGCGAGCTTGAGGAAGACGTGCAGCGCTACCGCGCCACCGTGGATGCCCAGCTGGGCCTGCTCCCAGCCGCTGGCGAAAGCTCCGCCCAGGGCGAGGCCGCTTAATTGCACGCCTAGGGGCGCAAGATTGGCCAAGAAGCCCATGAAAAGAATGGGCTCAGATCGCTCTTGGGCACTGGCTTAACCCGCTTCAAGCCGGTACCTTCAGTCCAGTCCGCAAGAAACCGTGGCCGAAGGTGGCGCCAGGCTTGCGATCCGGCTGTTGCAGGACGCCGCTGAGCGGGGTGATCTCGACCCCTGGGACGTCGATGTCATCGCTGTCGTCGACGGCTTTCTCGATCAGCTGCGGCAGCGCATTGAAGTGCCCAAGCTCGTGGCGGCCCTCAACAAGGGACGCGGCGGCAGCTACGAACAGGACCTCGCCGAAACCAGCGAAGCCTTCCTCGCCGCCTCGGTGCTGGTCAGCCTGAAGGCGGAAGTCCTCGAGGCCCAGACCTTCCCCCCTGAACCCGAACTGGACGAGGGGTATGACTTTGACTTCGATGCCGAGGGGCAGGGTTGGCTGCTCACCCCGGGACTGGAGCTTCCCCGCAAACCGGAGCGCCATCTACTGCGGCGCCCCGTAGCCCCGCCACCGCTGCAGCGCCCGGTGACCCTGGGCGAACTGATCCGGCAACTCGAGGACATCGCCGAGCGGCTCGAACAGGAAGAGGGACAAGTCCGCAACCGCCAACGCAGCCGCCGCTACAGCGACCGGGCCGCCATCGAGCAGGTCGCTGCCCTCGCCCACCGCGAGAAACTGCCGGAAACCACCGCCGCCCTGAGCCAATTCCTGCTGCAGTGGCCGCAATCCCTGGAGTGGACGGGTTTTGAGGGTCTCGTGGAGGCCTGGGCTGCCGTCGCACCAGAGGATCTGGACAGCGATCGGGTGGGGGTGTTTTGGGCGCTGCTGTTCCTCTGCTCCCAAGGAAAAGTGGAGTTGGAGCAGCAGGGCGGATTGTTCGGGCCCTTGCAACTCAAGCGGCTGCTCGATGAGCGGGAATCGGTGCAACTGCCGCTGCCCTCTGAACTGGGGTCAGCTCGGGGGCCGGCTCGAGAACCCATTGCGGCCTAAGTCTTTTGCGTAGGGTGGCGCGATGAAGGCGATGATCCTGGCCGCGGGCAAGGGAACCCGTGTGAGACCCATTACTCACACGATCCCGAAGCCGATGATCCCCATCCTTCAGAAACCCGTGATGGAGTTTCTGCTGGAGCTTTTGCGGGAGCACGGGTTCACCGAAATCATGGTGAATGTCTCCCACCTGGCTGAGGAGATCGAGAACTATTTCCGCGATGGTCAACGCTTTGGCGTTGAAATCGCCTACAGCTTTGAAGGACGGATTGAAGACGGCGAACTGATTGGTGATGCCGTTGGCTCCGCCGGTGGCCTCAAAAAAATTCAGACCTTCCAACACTTCTTTGATGACACCTTCGTGGTGCTCTGCGGAGATGCGCTGATCGACCTCGATCTCAGCGAAGCCGTGAAGCGCCACAAGGCCAAAGGGGCGATGGCGAGCTTGATCACCAAGCGCGTTCCCCGGGACCAGGTCAGCAGCTACGGCGTCGTGGTGACCGATGACGACGGCCGGGTGCGTTCCTTCCAAGAGAAGCCCTCTGTGGAAGAAGCCGCCAGCGACATGATCAACACCGGCATCTACATCTTCGAGCCGGAAGTTCTCGATTTTGTCCCCGAGGGTGTTCCCTTCGACATCGGCTCTGACCTCTTCCCCCAGCTGGTCGCCAACGGCGCGCCGTTCTACGCCCTGCCGATGGACTTCGAGTGGGTCGATATCGGCAAAGTCCCCGACTACTGGCAGGCCATCCGCAGTGTTCTGCAGGGCGAAGTGCGCCAGGTTCAAATCCCCGGCAAGGAAATCCGTCCGGGCATCTATGCCGGCCTCAACGTGGCAGCCAACTGGGACAAGATCCATGTCGAGGGACCGATTT
This sequence comes from Vulcanococcus sp. DEBay_Sum29NL08_54, assembly GCF_017859255.1. Taxonomy (NCBI): domain Bacteria; kingdom Bacillati; phylum Cyanobacteriota; class Cyanophyceae; order Synechococcales; family Synechococcaceae; genus Vulcanococcus; species Vulcanococcus sp. DEBay_Sum29NL08_54. The sequence goes on along the minus strand of NZ_JAFMNJ010000013.1, from coordinate 25,458 downwards.
ACGTCGGCGGCATGACCAAGATCGAAGACGGCGCCACAATCATTGGCCCCGCGATGATCGGACCGAGCTGCCACATCTGCGAAGGCGCCACGATCGATAACTCGATCATCTTTGACTACTCCCGCATCGGACCCGGCGTTCGTTTGGTCGAGAAGTTGGTCTTTGGTCGTTACTGCGTTGACCGCAATGGCGACCACTTCGATCTCCAAGAAGCAGCCCTGGACTGGCTGATCACCGACGCCCGTCGCCAGGACTATGCCAAGCCCTCTGCGCAACAGAAGGCCATGGCCGACCTGCTCGGCACCGATCTAGCGATCAGCAGCGCGAGCTAAATCCCGCGCGCTCCAGGATCAGGGGAATGCGCTCCTCGGCCTTCACGGCCATCAGGTGAACCCCCTGACAGGTTTGGGCGTAGCGACGGACCTGTTCCGCGGCGATGGTGATTCCCTCGTCCGCTGGATTGCTCGCGGCGGCCAGTCGATCAATGATCGCTTGAGGAATACAGGCGCCGGGAACGACGCGGTTAATGAAGGCGGCGTTTTTCGCCGATTTCAGGAGAAACACCCCCGCCAGTACCGGCAGTCCTAAGGGTGCGGTGATCTCATCGACGAAACGCTTCAGGCAGTCCTCGTCCATCACCATCTGGGTCTGCACAAATCGTGCGCCCGCCTGCTGCTTACGGCGGATTCGGCTGCTCAGACCGCTCCAACTGGGGCTTTGCGGATCGGCCGCTGCACCAGCAAACAAGTCCGTTGGACCATCCGGCAGGGGGCCATCCACCGGATCCTCACCGCGGTTAAAGGCCGCCACCTGCTTGAGCAAGCGCACCGACTCCAACTCGTTGACCGGCCGGGCCTGCGGTTGATCTCCCGCCCGAACCGGGTCCCCCGTCAGACAGAGGATGTTTCTGATCCCCAGGGCATGGGCCCCCAGCAGATCGGCCTGCAGACCAATGCGATTGCGGTCCCGGCAGGCCTGCTGCCAGACCGGCTCGACACCGGCGTCCAGCAACAGCCGACAGACCGCCAGGCTGCTCATCCGCATGACGGCGCGGCTGCCATCGGTGACGTTCACGGCGTGCACCCAGTCCTTCAGCAACGCAGCGTGCTCAAGGGTCCGCTTGATCTCCCCGCCACGGGGGGGCATCACCTCTGCCGTCAGGGCAAACTGGCCCGCCTCAAGCGCCTGCTGTAGCCGCAAAACAACCTTGCTTAACAGGGCCCATCATTAACCACCGCTGCCATGCCCAGATGGGATCGGCTGCCTACAGTGACAAGGCGTCTCGGGGCATGGATGACTGATCGAAGCAGCCTCGGCCATTCCCCCATGGACCTCTCCGAGCGCGAACTGGAGATCATCCAACTCGTCGCCCAAGGCCTCACCAATCAGGAGATTGGCGAGAACCTGATGATCAGCAAACGCACCGTGGACAACCACGTCAGCAACGTCTTCACCAAAACGGGCGCCAAGAACCGCGTGGCGCTACTGAATTGGGCGATGGATCACGGCAAGATCTGCCGCGATGGCTTCAATTGCTGCAACCTGCCTGGGGACGAGGACTAGCTCCCGACTCCACCGCCGCGAACAGCGGCTCAATGCTGAAGGCACCCTCGCCCAGGGCAAAGAGCTCGGCGTAGGCGAGGCACTCGGCCTGATCCAGCCCACAGCAGCGGAGCACTCCGTCTTGGTCGTAAAGGCCGAGCAACGAACAACCTGGTCAATCCTTAAGCAAATCCTAAGGCAGCTCAGCTGTGCTCCAGCCAGGGGGTCCGCTCCGCCTCGCTCCAGCGGGCCCAGGGATGGCTTGCCAAGGCCGCATTGCTGAATTGGCCAAGCCCGGTGATCTCCCGCACGCACCAATCCGGGATCTCCACGGCCTGATCGGCCCGCTCCAGTTCCACTTCGGCCAGAACCAAGGGGGCGTTCTCCCCTGCAAAGACATCCAGAACCCAGTCCCCACCCGGTAAATCCAAGCCGAAGCGACGCTTAATCAGCTGCGCCTCACAGCGCTCGAGCAACGCCGAAGCATCGGCCGCCGGAATGGCGTACTCAAACTCTTGCCGGGCGATTCCGCCGGCGGGGAATTTGAGCGTCAGCCAAGCCTCATCGACGCCGGCCAGGCGGACCCGCGAGGTCATCGCTTGGGAGGAGTTCGGCAGGTACCCCTGGGCGAAGTCCCGCTGCCAAGACACCACGGAGCGCCACTGCTGACCGGAGACCAGAAAGCGACGCTCAATCTCGAGGGCCATGGGCTTGCTCTAGTTGGGAGACGGCTCGGCGGCCGTCAAACTGCCGGCCCAATGCAACTTATGGGTCAAGGTGCGGTAGTAGGACGGGCTCTGCTCCAGCAGCACCATCAAGGCGTGATGGGGGGAGCGGCGCACATCACAGCGATCCCCGGGCTCCAGCACCGCCGCGAAGGCCCCGTCCTTCCAGAGGCGCACCCGACTGTTGGAGGGACCCAGCGGCCAGACCGCCAACTGCGCCCGGGGCGGAACCACCAACGGACGGCTGGAGAGGCTCATCGGACAGATCGGGTTCACCACAATCGCCTCCACACCGGGATGCAGGATCGGGCCGCCGGCCGCCATCGAATACCCCGTTGAGCCGGTCGCGGTCGACATGATCAGGCCATCCCCCCGGAACTGATCGACCACCTCCCCATCAATCTCCAACTCCAGGACGCAGGTGGGGGTGACCTCATCGATCCCGGGCCTCAGGTAGAGGTCATTGAGGGCCGTATGCACCGTGTCGCTGCTGTCGGTGCGCGCCTCGAGCATCATGCGCCGCTCGAGGGCAAAGCGATCGTCCCGAAGTCGCTGCCAGAGATCGAAGGAACCCTCGGCTTCATGGCCATGGCCCAGCAGCTTGCGCTCCTGGGTCAAAAAGCCGAAATGACCGCCGACATTGAACGAGAGGATCGGCACATCCAGGGGCGCCAGGTGCCGCGCGGCCCCAAGCACCGTTCCGTCTCCGCCCAGCACCACGGCCAAATCGGGCGGACTCCCCTCATCCGCCAAGAGTCCGGGGAAGGGGTTCGCACTGGCCCCACTCATGGCCACGGCGACCTTGACGCCTTGATCGCGCAAGATCTGGGCGCAACGCCGGGCTTGGCGCAGGGCAGCCTGGCTGGCCGCTCGATGGATCAACCAAACGGTCTCAAGGCGCATAAGCCAGAGCTGAGCTCGCGCCCAGCCTGGCTACCAACGCAGCAAGTTGAAACGCTCCATATCCACCGTTTCACGGTTCCGATACAGAGAGAGAAGGATCGCCAGGCCGACGGCAGCCTCAGCAGCCGCCACGGTGATCACGAAAATTGCAAAGACCTGTCCGCGAATCAGCTGGCCATCGAGGTAGCTGGAGAAGGCCATCAGGTTGATGTTCACCGCATTGAGCATCAGCTCGATGCTCATCAGCACCCGCACGGCGTTGCGGCTGTTGATCAGTCCCCAGACACCCGTGCAAAACAGGATGGCGGCCAAGGCGAGATAGCCCTGGAGAGGAACGGTGGTGGGCAGCTCGATGGACATCAGTTGGTTTTCTCCAGGAGCAGGGGCGTGCGGGATTTCTCGATCAAACCCTGATCAGCGGGTTCGCCAGTGACCACATCGGTGCTGAAGACATCGCGGCGGGCCAGGACGATCGCGCCGATCATCGCCATCAACAGCAGGACTGACGCCAGCTCGAATGGCAGCAGGTAGTCGCTGAAGAGGTGCTCACCGATGCGAATGGTGGCCTCTTCGCCAATGGGGGTCGGGCCGGGCAGGGCCCAGGGGGTCGTGAAGGCCACCCGCAGCAGCAGGGCAAACAAACCAGCGCACACTGCACCGGAGAGGAAGCGACGCACGGCCAGGCCAGGGATCGCCGCCAGGTCTTCCTTCTTGTTCACGAGCATGATCGCGAACAGGATCAGGACGTTGACCGCACCGACGTAGACGAGCACCTGGGCGGCCGCCACGAAACTGGCATTCAGCAGCAGGTAGAGACCGGCAACCGAGAGGAACACGCCGCCCAGCAAAAAGGCGGAATAGACGATGCTCGGCAGCAGGACCACGCCAAGGGCGCCGATGGCGACCGCTGCTGAGAGGAAGACAAAGCAGATGAACTGCGTGGAGGAAGCAATGGTCATCAGGCGTTCTCCTCCTTCGGCAGGGTCTTGAGGACGTCAGCGGGCAGTTTGCCGGCCCGCGGACGATTGGGATCCACGCCATGGGGATCCATCTCCCCTTTCGGCAGATAGGCCAGCTCCCGCAGGGGCAAGACCGCTGGATCGCTGGTGACGCTGGTGGGGAGACGGCCGAGGGCGACGTTGTCGTAGTTCAGGCTGTGACGATCGAAGGCCGCCAGCTCGTACTCCTCGGTCATCGAGAGGCAGTTGGTCGGGCAGTACTCGACGCAGTTGCCGCAGAAGATGCACACCCCGAAGTCAATGGAGTAGTTGCGCAGTTCCTTTTTCTTGGTGGCTTTGTTCATCACCCAATCCACCACCGGCAGGTTGATCGGGCAGACGCGCACACACACCTCACAGGCGATGCACTTGTCGAACTCGTAGTGGATTCGGCCGCGGTAGCGCTCCGACGGAATCAGTTTTTCGTAGGGGTACTGAACCGTGATCGGCCTGCGCTGAAGGTGGTCAAAGGTGACCGAAAGCCCCTGGGCGAGGTAGTTGGCCGCACCCACCGCATCGCGGGTGTAGTCACCGACTTTCTTGAGGAACCCGAACATGGAGTGGTGGGAAGGGGCGGTGGCGCCGGCACCATGATGGCCTGGCGACCTGGCAAAGGGGGGTGGCGGTGGGGAATTAACCGCCGAAGAAGGCCGGGAACGCGAGCTTCAGACCAGCGGTCACCAGCAGGTTGACCAGGGCGACGGGCAACAGGAACTTCCAACCCAGGTCCAGCAGCTGGTCAATACGCACCCGGGGAACGGTCCAACGCAGCAGGATCGCGAAGAACACCAGCAGGTAGGCCTTCAGCACCGTCATCACGATGCCGGTGGTGGCGGTGATCACCTGCACCAGGGGAGCGTCGATCGGCTGACCCGTCAGGTTCACCACCCACTCGACGGGAAGCGGGAAGCCCCAGCCACCCAGGTAGAGCACCGCCACCAGCAGGGCGGAGAGCACCAGGTTGATGTAGCTGCCCAGATAGAAGAGGGCGAACTTCATGCCGGCGTATTCGGTCTGGTAGCCAGCCACCAACTCCTCTTCAGCCTCCGGCAAGTCGAAGGGGAGACGCTCACATTCGGCCAGGGCGCAGATCCAGAAGATCACGAAGCCGACGGGCTGGCGCCAGATGTTCCAGCTGAGGATCCCCGCACCGGTCTGCTGGTTGACGATGTCAACCGTGCTGAGGGAGTTGCTCATCATCACCACGGCCAGCACCGCCAAGGCGAGGGGAATCTCGTAGGAGATCGACTGGGCGGCGGCCCGCAAGCCACCGAGCAGGGAGTACTTGTTATTCGAGGCGTAGCCAGCCATCAGCAAGCCAATGGGCTGGATGCTGCTCAGGGAAATCCAGAGAAAGATGCCGACGCCGACATTGCTGATCAGCAGGTGCTGGCCGAAGGGCACGACCAACCAGCTCAGGATCACCGGCACCAGGACCAGCACCGGGCCCAGGGTGAAGAGCAGGCCGTCGGCTCGGGCCGGAATGATGTCCTCTTTGAACAGCAGCTTCAGGCCGTCCGCGAGGGGCTGAAGGATGCCCAGGGCACCGGCGTATTCGGGGCCGATTCGCTGCTGAACGGCAGCCGAGATCTTCCGCTCGAGCCAGACGTTGACCAACACGCCAACGACTGCAGCCACCAGGACCACCAGCATCGGCAGCGGCAGCCAGAGCAGGTGGGCCATCCCCGGCGACAAGCCGAAGCCCTGCAGCACGTCCGTGAAGCTGGCCTCAAGGTCGAGCCCGGCACTCACGACAGCGGGATTGGCGATCACCATGGGTGGTCTGTTGATGGGGGCAACTTAGGCCGGCGCAGCCCTTAACGGCCTTCGATCGGCTGCCAATCGCGGCCGCTGGAGCCGGTGTAGATCTGCGTGGGCCGGTAGATGCGGTTGGCACCGAGCTGTTCTTTCCAGTGGGCCAGCCAGCCTGCGGTGCGCGCGATCGCAAAGATCGGGGTGAATAGGTCCTGGGGAATGCCCAGTTTTCGGTAGACCAAGCCGGAATAGAAGTCGACGTTCGGGTAGATCCCCTTCGGACCCAGGCGCTCGGCTGCCGCGGCTTCCAATTCGCGGGCCAGGTCGTAGAGGGGGTCGTGGCCGAACTGATCGAAGAGCTCTTCCGCCAGTTTCTGCAGGATCACCGCCCGGGGGTCCTTGACCTTGTACTCGCGGTGGCCGAAGCCCATGATCTTGCGCTTCTCGGCAATGGCCTGATCCAGCCAGGGCCTGACCTGATCAGCCGAGCCGATGGTTTCAAGCATCGCCAAGACGTCTTCATTCGCGCCGCCATGGAGGGGGCCCGCCAGGGTCCCCACAGCCGAGGCCACCACGGCGTAGGGATCGGTCAAGGTGCTGGCCGTCACCCGCGCGCTGAAGGTGCTGGCGTTCAGGCTGTGCTCGGCGTGCAGGATCAAGCAGGCGTCAAAGATGCGCGCCGCCAGGGGATCCGGTTCACGCTCGGTGAGCATGTACAGGAAGTTGGCCGCATAGGGCAGGTCATCCCTGGGCTGAATCGGGTCCTGCCCTTTGCGAATCAGCTGAAACGCCGCCACCATCGTCGGGATCTTGGCGATCAGGCGCACCACCGCTGAATAGATGTATTCAGGGTTGTCGAGGGCGCGGCGGGAATAAAAGAGACCCAGGGAGGCCGCACTGCTCTGCAGGGCGTCCATCGGATGGCCGCTGGCCGGGAAGCACTTCATCATGTCCCGGATGCGGAAGCTCACCCGGCGGTGCATCTGCACCTCCTGCTCAAACGCCGCCAGCTGCTCAGCGTCGGGGAGCTCACCCCAGATCAGCAGATAGGCGGTCTCCAGGAAGGTGCTCTGCTGGGCCAGCTGATCCACCCGGTAGCCGCGGTAGGTCAGCAGCCCCTTTTGTCCATCGATGTCGCACACCGCCGACTGCGTGGCCGGCACCCCTTCCAGACCCGGGCGATACGCCGGAGTCGCTGCCGTTGGGGTTGCCTCCTCAGCCATGGAATCGGGGTTGCGTCAACCGCAACCTAAGGCCCGCCCTCGCTGCGGGACTGTCGCCGACCGAGCAGTACCCGAGGCGGCAGGACCATCTCCAGGCGGGCCGATCCGAGCAAGTCAGCGCCTGGGGCGATCGGCCACTGCAGCAGCAAGGCACCGGCTTTCTTGAGCCGGATCGCCTGGGGGGCTCGGGCCATCGGCACACCAATCAACAGCGCCGCCAAGGTGCTCAGGTCCGGCTCATGGCCCACCAAGGCCAGGCGCTTCCAACCGGGCCGCGGGGAGAGGGGGCCGAGCCAGCGCTCGAGCAGGGGCAGGGGGTCCGCCAGGGGGGCTAAGGCCGCCGCCAACTCCAGTTCTGGGGCCAGCCCTGCGCTCACGATCAATTCAGCGGTCTGGCGGGCCCGCACCAGCGGACTGCTGAGCACCAGATCACAGTCCAACTCCAACTCCAGCAGGCGCTCCAGCTGCTGAGTGGTGCGCTCACGCCCCTCCGGCGTGAGGCTGCGCTGGGCGTCATCGACGCCCTCACTGCGCTCTTCAGCGATGCCGTGGCGCACCAACAGCAACTCAAGCTTGCGGCTGGCCATGGTCAGGCGTGCAGTTGCAGCAGCCCCCGCAGCCTCAAGCTGCGTTGGTCGGGGGCATCAGGCTCCAGGCTCAAGGCCACCCCGTCCACCCTGGGGGTCAGGGAGGAGCTGGAGAGCGTGCCCACCAAGCGCCAGAGCTTCCAGCGACTGAGCAGACCCTGGGCAGCCTGGGCGTCCATCGACCACTGGAAGGGGGCCTGGGGCGCGCCCAAGAGCTCCAGCTGATCGAGGCGCTCCTGGGGTGCACGACGGCCTTCGTACTGCTGGTTGAGGATCGCCAGGCCTTGGCCCCACCAGGCGAAACCACCTTGGCTGGAGCGGGCGCCTGCGAGCTGGGCCTGGAGCTGGTCGGGATTGCCCTTGACCGGCTTGGACTCGAGGCGCGTCCAGGCCTGAAGGGTTTGCCCGCGGCTCTCCAGCGGGGAGGCGCTGTATCCATCGGCCTCAAGGGCCGGCTGCAGGGTCTCGGCCGACGGACGATCCCCGCGGGTGCCCAGCAACCAGCCTTCGCTCTGATGGGCCCAAAGCAAGGGCCCCGAATCCGCCGCGGCCACCAGGGCCGGCAGGGGACCTTGATCCCGCTTGAGGGCCTGGGTCAGGGACGGGCCAAGCAGGCTGCTCCAAACATTGGCGTCCTCGGCGGCGAGGAGCTCAGCGGGATTGGTCAAGAAGGCAAGGCTGTCGGCAGCGACCTGCACCTGGCGCAACAGCTCCGTGTTGACCGGACCCAGGCTGGGGAGCGCATCGCGCAACTGGGCCAGGCCATCCACCTGAAGCCCCGACCCCTGGGGGGCCAAGGCCAGCACCAATTCCACCGCCGCCGACTCATCCCCGACGGGCAAGCCGAGCCACTGCTCCATGGCCTCGGGGCGGGCCGTCAGCAGCGCCACCCCCTCTCCAAGTCGCTGCAGGGCCTTTTGCAGGGGCGCACTGGCCGCTTGGTTCAGTTCATCGATTTGGGAGACATCGAGCGCCTGCTCGAGCACGCCCCGACCCGAGGCGATCAGCACCAAATCGTCGTTGATCAGGGCCGTCGCCAGGGGTTGCGGGTCCTGGCCCAAGAGGGCGCCGCGACCGCTGATCAGCCCCATGCCGCGGTAGCTGGTGATCTGCAGATCGGTCCCAGCCAGGCTTCGGGTCTGCCAGAAGCGCTGCAGGAAGCGGCGGGCCCCTTCGTTGTCGCGGCTGCGCAGCGCCAGCACCCAACCGGGTGCCTCCCCACTTCCAGGGGGGGTCAAGAGGGCAAAGCTGCTTTCATCCCCCAGCCAGGGGGAGAGCTCCGAGGCGTAGTCCAGGCCCGCAGCGGCAAAGGCCCCGTCCCGCAGGCGATCAGCGGCCGCCGCGGCCTGACGGCGCTGACGGGGGGGAGCAACGGCCCGGGCGTAGGCAGCCGGCTCATCCGGGCCCACCAACCAGTGCAGGCTCAGGGGCGCCGTCCGCGGAACAAAGCGCGCAGCCAGCGGCATGGAGAGGGCCTGGTGTTGCAACGCAAGGGGACTGCGCTGCAGGAGCAGCCACCAACCCGCCAAGCCAAAGCTCAGCATCGCCAACGCCACCGCCAGCAGTGCCGCCAAGAAGGGGCGGGCCTTCATGCGTCGCTTACAGGATTGGCCTCATCTTTATGCATCAAGGCGATCTTTGGCACCCCCGTGACCGCCGGTAGGGTTCCGTGATGCCCAGTCCCGCAAGCATCAGCGCCACAGAACTGAAGCGTCGGCTCGACGCCGGTGAGGCGTTGCAACTGGTGGATGTGCGCGAGGCCATGGAATTGGACCTGGCTCGGCTGCAGCAACCGGTGATCCATCTCCCCCTGAGTCAATCGGAGACCTGGATTGAGCAGATCTCGACCTTGATCAACCGGGATCAACCCGTGGTCGTGCTCTGTCACGCCGGGATCCGCAGCTGGCAATTCGCCTGTTGGCTGATGGAAGCCCAGGGCTACGAACAGGTGCTGAACCTGCAGGGCGGAATCGATGCCTGGAGCGTCTCAGCCGACCCAATGGTGCCGCGGTACTGAGGCGGCCAGGCGGTCAAACGCGGCTGTGATTGCTATCGGTTGGCTGGATGAGCCGGCCGATGTTTCCGCTGCTGCTGCCCCTACGACTGTGGCGCTACTTCGGCAATCAACGGCTGAAGGCGGTCCTGGCGATCCTCACGGTGTTGCCCGATCCGCTGCTGATGGTGGGCATCCCGGTGCTGCTGCAGCTGGTGATCGACCAGGTGATTGGCAACCCCAGCGGCGGGCCACCGGTGGCGGTGCTGGTGCTGCTGCCCTGCGCCTGGCTCCTGCTGGCGGTGGTCTGCAACGGCTTCTCGATCAAGTTGTTTGCCGCCCTCGGTAGCCAACTGGGCACGAGCTTTCGCCAGCGGCTCTTCGGCCATCTGCTGGAGCAACCGAACCCCACCGATGGCCGCGCCGAAGGGGGGGAGCAGGGCTTGCTGGCGCTGCAGATTCCCACCCTGGAAAACGCGGTCGTCAGCCAGCTCCCCCTCTTCACCTGGACGGTGGCGCAGCTCTTGCTTGGGGTGCTGCTGCTGTTCACCAGCGATTGGCGGCTCGCCCTGGTCGCCGTGGTGCTCACGCCGCTGCTGCTCGTGAGCCAGGTGGCCTTCACCCCGGCCCTGGCCAGGCGGGAAGAGGCGCGGGTCGAGCAGGCCGGACGGCTGCTGAGCTACGCCGGCGAACGGCTGCGCAGCCGGGAGTTGGTGGACCTGTTCGGTTTGCGCAGCACCACCCGCTCGGAATTCAACCGTCGCAACCGGGACCTGATGCGCTGGGCCCAGCGGGTCGGAGCGATGTCGGGCCTGCAACAGGCCGCCCTGACCGCTTCCGCCATGCTCACGCTGGTGAGCGTCTTTGCCCTGGGCACCTGGTTGGTGCTGCAAAGGCAACTCACGGTGGGCCAGCTGGTCTCCGCCCTGGGGATCGCCACGGCCATGGTCAGCGGCATGTGGCAGCTGGGCGCCTCCCTGCTGCCACTCCAGGCCGCCACGACGGCCCTGAACCTGCTGGAGCAGCAGCTGCCCGCCGCCAAGCGCTCCGAGCAACGGCCGGCGCTGGCCCGAGGGATTGAACCCAGCCCCCCGGCCTTGCGGCAGGAGCTGAGGATCGAGCAGGTGCAGTTCCGCTACCCGGGTGGTGGCGGCCTGGACGGACTCAACCTGACGATCCCCGCCAACAGCTCCCTTGCCCTGGTGGGCCCCAGCGGCGGCGGGAAAAGCACCGTGCTTCGACTGCTGCTGCGGCAAATCGAGCCCCAGCGCGGTGGCCTGCAGGTCGATGGCGTGCCCCTGAGCACCACCGACCGGGGCGCCTGGCTTGAGCAGGTGGCGTTGGTCCCCCAGGAGACCGTCCTGTTCGATCTCTCGATCGCGGACAACATCCGCCTGGGCCGGCTCGATGCGTCCGATCAGGAGGTCCTCGATGCAGCCCTAGCCGCCGAGCTCGGGGAACTGATTCAGTCCCTACCCAACGGCCTCCAGACCCCGGTCGGTTCCGGTGGCGGGCGCCTCTCCGGTGGCCAGAAGCAACGGATTGCCATTGCCCGGGCGATCGTGCGCAACCCCCAGCTGCTGCTGCTGGATGAAGCCACCAGCGCCCTCGATCCCAGCACCGAAGAAGCAATCAACACCACCCTGCGTCGCTTGAGCGAGGGCCGCACGGTGGTCTCCGTGCTGCACAGGCTGCGGGCCGCTGCGGCCATGGACCAGATCGCCGTGATCGATCAAGGCCAAGTGGTGGAGCTCGGCCACCACAACGATCTGTTGGCGGCTGGCGGGCTCTATGCCTCCTTCTGGCACCGGCAGATGAGCGGCTTCAACCTGGAGCTGGGGCAACGGGTCCGGATCACGCCCGAGCGCCTGGCCACCATCCCCTTGTTCCACGGCGTCGATCCCAAGCTGCTGCGTTGGCTGGCCTCGGAATTCGTCAGCGATCGGATCCGCCATGGCGAGGAGGTCTTCCGCGAAGGGGACGCCCCGGACGCCTTCTATGTGGTGGTGGCCGGCACCTTGGAGGTGCTGCAGAACGATCTCTGGGGCGGGACTCCGATCAAACAGGGGCTGGTGGAGGAGGGGGACTTCTTCGGCGACGCAGGCCTGATCGAGGACCACCCCCGGGCCGTCACCGTGCGGGCGCGGGGAGACGGACTGCTGCTGCGGCTCGACCGGGATCGCTTCCTGGATTTGCTCGATCAGGACCCGGACTACCGCCGCTTTTTCCTGCATTCAGCCCGCGCCAGCGTTTAGGCCCCGTAGCATCCGCAAAGCGGCATCAGTGCACCGTTTTGCAGCCCCTGCCCCGACGGCAACAGCAGGTGCTTCAGGCGACGGTGCAGCACTACGTCGACACCACGGAGCCCGTGGGCAGCCAAACCCTGGTGCGGCGCTTCGACCTCCAGGCCAGCCCCGCCACGGTGCGCTCCGCCATGGGAGCCCTGGAGCAGCGGGGCCTGCTCACCCAACCGCACACCTCCGCCGGCCGCGTTCCGAGCCAACTGGGGTATCGCCACTACGTGGACTGCCTCCTGCCCGCCCCCGGTGCCGCCGCCAATCAACTCAACCGTGAGCTCACGGGGTTGAGCCTGCAATGGGCCGCCTTGGATGACCTGCTGCTGCAGCTCGCCCGCCGCCTGGCCGACCTCACGGGCCTGATGAGCCTGATCACCCGGCCCCAGGAGATGGGGGGACGCCTCGAGACGGTCCGGCTGGTCCCAAGCGACGACCGGTTACTGGTGCTGCTCGTGGAAAAGGGGGCCGCCGCCAGTTGTCTCAACCTGCGGATGCCCGAGGAACTGGGTGCCCAGGTGCCAGCCCTGGAGCGCTGGGCCAGCGATCAACTCCAGGGGGGTACTGGTCGCCTGAACTGGAAGGCACTCCCCAGCCAACTGGGAAGCAGCGGCGAATTGCTGCGGCAGGGCCTCAGCAGCCACAACCTGGCCCGGGGCAACAGCAGCGAAGGCGCCGTCAGCCTCGGGGTGGCGGGACTGCTTGGCCAACCGGAATTCCAACGCAGCTCCAGCCTGAAACCGCTGCTGCAACTTGTGGAGCTGGAGCCCCAACAGGTTCTGCGCAGCGAGGCCGCCAGCGGCAGGGGCGGGGTCTGGATTGGCTCAGAGCACCCCCATCCCGCCCTGCAGGACTGCGCAGTGGTGCAAGCCAGCTACGGCAACGACGGCCACGTCGCCCTGATCGGCCCCATGCGCATGGCCTACTCCACCGCTCGTTCAGCGGTGGAGAGCGTCGCGGGCTACCTCGATCGGCTGCTCAGCTGAGGGCGCTGCCCAGGCGGTCGGCAACCGTGTTGACGTCCTTGTCGCCGCGGCCGGAGAGGTTGAGCACCACCTCGGTCCCTGGGGCCAGGGTGGGGCAGAGCTTGTCGAGCCAGGCAAAGGCGTGGGCGGTCTCCAAGGCCGGGATGATGCCCTCCAGCTGGCAGAGCAGCTGCAGGGCATCGAGGGCCTCCGCATCCGTGACGGCGCCGTACTCGGCCCGGCCGATGGTCTTGAGATAGCTGTGCTCAGGGCCCACACCGGGGTAATCCAAGCCGGCACTGATGGAGTGCGCCTCCTGCACCTGCCCCTCCTCGTCCTGGAGCAGCAGGCTCATCGCCCCGTGCAACACGCCTACGCGACCCTCGGTAATGGTGGCGGCATGGCGACCGGTGGGAACGCCATCGCCGGCCGCTTCCACGCCGATCAAGCGGACGTCGGTGTCCTGGACAAAGGGGTGGAACAGACCCATGGCATTGGAGCCCCCACCAACGCAGGCCACCAGGACATCGGGGTTACGGCCAAAGGCCTCATGGCACTGGCGCTTGGTCTCCTCGCCGATCACGGCATGGAAATCGCGCACCAGCATCGGGAAGGGATGGGGGCCTGCGACGGAACCCAGGATGTAGTGGGTCGTCTCGACGTTGGTGACCCAATCGCGGATCGCCTCACTGGTGGCGTCCTTCAAGGTGGCGGTGCCAGCGGTGACGGGCTGAACCGTTGCCCCCAGCAGACGCATCCGGAAGACGTTCAGGGCCTGACGGCGCATGTCCTCGGCGCCCATGTAGACGACGCACTCGAGGCCAAAGCGCGCACAGACCGTGGCGGTGGCCACACCGTGCTGGCCCGCACCGGTTTCGGCAATGATCCGCTTTTTGCCCATCCGCAGGGCCAGGAGTGCCTGGCCCAGGGCGTTGTTGATCTTGTGGGCGCCGGTGTGATTGAGGTCTTCGCGCTTCAACCAAATGCGCGGGCCGCCCTCGGCGCGGCGGTAGTGCTCGCTCAGCCGTTCCGCTTCGTAGAGGGGGTTCGGCCGGCCGACGTAGTTGCGCAGCAGGTGATTGAGCCGCTCCGTGAACGCGGGATCCTTCCAGGCTTCTGCAGCGGCCCGCTCCAGTTCCGCCAGGGCGGGGATCAGGGTCTCGGGAACGTACTGACCGCCAAATTGGCCGTAGCGACCCAGGCTGTTGGGCCGTGACTCCAGCGCCAATGCCGACGTCATCGAAGGAACGGTGCTGGTCACCAGGTGCGCGCGGAGTCAGTCAAGGTTAGGAACTGGCGGGGGCGGCAGGACTGGCCAGCCGGCGGGCTGATCGATGCGGATGCGCTGACCCCCTGCAGTGCAGGGATCACTGCCGCTCACGGAGGTGGACAAGGCAGAGCCACTTGGGCCAGGACGGCAGACCTCCTGGGCGGGTTGCCCCTGGAGACCCAGGCGCCAGACCTCCACCTGAACGGCCGGCAAATCCATCTCGGACCTCCGTTGCGCTGAACTGGAACCAAGACACATCCAAAGCGATGCCGAAGGGAGGCTGGCAAGAATTCACACGGCCTGAAAGCCTGCAACGGGCCAGCAGTGCCCCTGCGGAATCGACGGCCAAGGCCCAACAGCGCGTGCGGGTGCAGCGCACCAAGGCCGGCAAGGGCGGAAAGATGGTGACGGCCATCACTGGCATCGAAGCCGCCGAAAGCGATCTCAAGGCCCTGCTGAAACAGCTCAAGGCCGCCGCCGGAACGGGCGGGACGGTGAAGGATGGAGTGATCGAACTGCAGGGAGACCAGGTGAGCGCCGCCCTGGCGGCCCTAGAGAAAGCGGGCTACCGGCCCAAGCAAGCGGGCGGCTGAGCCGGAGCGGTCGGCGGCGACAATGGCCCGACATTGCTCCAAGGCCCGCCATGACCGCATCTCCCACCTACGGAGAGCTCACCAACAAGGGCGCCTCCACCAACATCGCCTGGCACCACGCATCGGTGGATCGCGCCGCCCGGGCTGAGCAGCGCGGCCATCGCAGCGCCATCCTCTGGTTCACCGGCCTGAGTGGTTCCGGCAAGAGCACCCTCGCCAACGCGGTCAACCAGGCGCTGTTTGAGCGCGGCCTGGCCTGCTACGTGCTGGACGGCGACAACATCCGCCACGGGCTCTGCAAGGACCTGGGCTTCTCCGATGCCGATCGCGAGGAGAACATTCGCCGGATTGGCGAGGTCAGCAAGCTGTTCCTGGACGCCGGCGTGGTGGTGCTGACGGCCTTTGTCTCCCCCTTCAAGGCCGACCGCGACCGCGCCCGCTCCCTGGTGGAGAACGGCGACTTTGTCGAGATCCACTGCGCCGCGGATCTGAGCGTTTGCGAAGAGCGCGACACCAAGGGGCTCTACGCCAAAGCCCGCGCGGGTGAAATCAAGGAATTCACCGGCATCTCCAGCCCCTACGAGGCCCCTGAAAAGCCCGAACTGCGGGTGGACACCGGTAGCCAGAGCCTCGAGGCCTGCGTGGAGCTGGTGATCAACCACCTGCGGGAAGCGGGCGTCATTCCCCAGTGATCACGTCGGGGGCAGGCTGCTGCCCCCAGGCATCCAAAAAGGTTTTCAAGCAGCTGGCGACCGGAACCGCCAGCAACAGGCCCAGCAGGTCGCCGAAGCCCATCAAGCTGCCCACGCGGGCGCCAACGGGCAGGGAGACCAGGAGCCAAGCGGGCTGCAGACCAACGATGCTGCCCATCAAGCGGGGCTGGATCACCTGATCCACCACCTGACCGACGCTGATGGCCGCCACCAGCACCTCGATGCCGGTGCGGGGGTCATCCAAGGCCAGCAGCACACTCACCAAGACAATCGTCAGGGCGCTGGCATAGGGCACCAGGGTGGTGAAGCCGATCGCCACCGCGAACAGCACCCCATAGGGAATCCCCAGCAGGGTGAACACCACGATCTGCAGGGCGCTGAGGATCAAGGCCAGCAGCACCTGCCCGGCGAAGTAGCCCCGGAAGGTGCGGTTCAAGGTGCCGGTGACCAACGCCCGCGTTCCCTCGGGAAGCCAGCGGGCCAAGCCCGCCACGATCGGGTCGCCGCCCAGCAACAGGAACAGGGCCAGGACCGCCACGATCACCACGTTGACCGTCAGGCCGACGGTGGCCCCCAGGATCCCGAGGGCCCGTTGGCTGAGCTGGCTGGCCAGCTGACTGGCCCGGGCAAACAGGGTGCTGCTGAGGTCCGTGAATTCCGTGGGCAGTCCCCGATCGGCAGCCCAGACCTCCAGGCGATCCAGCACGCCCTCCGCCTCCACCAACCAAGAGGGCAGGGAATTGATCAGCTCACCCAGCTGCTCAATCAGGCGGGGCACCAACCAGAGGGCAGCCAAGACCAACAGGGTCAGGGACAGGCCGACCACCAGCAACACCGCCAAGCCGCGGGGGAGGCCACGGCGAGCCAACCAACGGGTGGGGAGATCCAGCAGGAACGCAATCAGCGCAGCCCCGACGAACAGGGCGGGGAAGGGGGCCAGCGGCAGAAGCAGTTGCCGCAGAACCCACAGGTTCAAGGCCAACAGCGGCAGCGCCAGGCTCAGGCGCAACCAGGGCGGCAGAACCAGACGTTCAAGCATGGGTCACCCCAACAACACCGCCCCAACCGATCACATCTGTGCCAAGTAAGCGGCACTGCCCAGCTCCAGCAAGCGGGCGTCCTTGGCCACCACCTGATCGTGGAGGGACTGGCGGTACTCCGCCAGGCGAGCGGAGAGGGCCCCATCGGCCGTCGCCAAAATTTGCGCGGCGAGCAGGCCAGCGTTCGCCCCGTTGCCGATCGCCACGGTGGCCACGGGAATACCAGCGGGCATCTGCACGATCGAATGCAGGGAATCCACCCCGGAGAGGGCCCGGGTCTGGACCGGAACGCCAATCACCGGCAAGACCGTCAGGGACGCCACCATCCCGGGCAGGTGAGCCGCCCCGCCAGCCCCGGCGATGATCACCTTGAAACCGCGGCCGGCGGCGGCTTGGGCGAACTCCACCATCTCCATGGGCGTGCGGTGCGCCGAGAGCACGCGGACCTCCACGGGCACCCCGAGGCGGTTGAGCATCTCCACGGCGGGCTGCATGGTGGGCAGATCAGAGTCGCTCCCCATCACCACGGCCACCAGCGCAGCGTCAGACATCGGCACGTTTCAGCGTTCGCAGCGAGGATGACATGGTTCCGTTCTCGCATCGAATGCGCTGGCTGAGCCACGTTCGCCTGCCTGGAGAGCCGGGGCTCTGGCGCATTGGCCTCGCCCAGGAGCAGATCGCCGCCATCCAGCCGCTGCCCCAGGGAAGCGCCGCCGCCGGTGAGAACTGGTCTGGCGACTGGCTCAGTCCCGCCGGCATCGATCTGCAAATCAACGGTGGCCTCGGACTGGCCTTCCCCGAATTGCAACCCAGCGATCTGCCCAAATTGCTGGAGCTGCTGGAGCTGCTCTGGCGCGATGGGGTGGAAGCCATCAGTCCCACGCTGGTCACCTGCGGGGTCGCCCCCCTGCGCCAAGCCCTGGGGGTGCTGAGGGACGCGCGCGCAGAGCACCAACGCGGCCGCTGCCGGCTGCTGGGGGCACACCTGGAGGGCCCCTTTCTCGCCCATGGCAAACGCGGTGCCCACCCGGCCGAGCACCTCGCAACCCCCAGCCTGGAGGCCCTCGAGGCCCGCATCGGCGGCTTCGAAGAGGACATCGCCCTGGTGACCCTGGCGCCGGAATTACCGGGTGCCGATGCCGTGATCGCCGCCCTGCGCAGCCGAGGGATTGTGGTCAGCCTCGGGCACAGCGAGGCCACGGCGGAGCAGGCCTCCCATGCCTTCGAGCAGGGGGTGGGGATGCTCACCCACAGTTTCAATGCGATGGCAGGACTGCAACACCGCAGTCCTGGACCGATTGGCGCCGCCGTCCGACGCGGGGACGTGGCCCTGGGCTTAATCGCCGATGGCGTCCATGTGGATCCGACCATGGCGGTCCTGCTGCAGCGGCTGGCACCCGAGCAGGTCGTGCTGGTGAGCGATGCCCTCGCTCCCTATGGCCTGGCCGACGGGCTGCACCGCTGGGATGAGCGCACCCTGATCGTCGAACAGGGGAGCTGCCGGCTCGAAGACGGCACCTTGGCCGGGGTCACCCTGCCCCTGCTCGAGGCGGTCAGGCGCCTGGCCCGTTGGAGTGGCGATGCCGATCGCGCCATCGCCGCGGCCACCGTCCTGCCCCGGCGCCTGCTGGGTGCGCCAACCCGCGTGCGGGAGCAACTGCAGGGCCTGCCCCTCGGCGAAACCCTGCGCTGGAGCGGGACCAGTGCTGAGCTGCGCTGGAGCCGGGCCGCCTGAATAGGATCCGCCCCACCTCCCCCCTGCGCCGAATGCCCGCCGATCAGCTCCTCAACGACAAGGCCGCCGAGAAGCAGGCCGAGAAGCAAGAGGTGAAGGGCTACTTCGAAACCACCGGTTTCGATCGCTGGAACCGCATCTACAGCGAGTCCAGTGACGTCAACAAGGTGCAGCGGAACATCCGCATCGGCCACCAGAAGACCGTCGACAACGTGCTGGCCTGGCTCCAGGAGCAGGGGAACCTGGGCGGCCGCAGCTTCTGTGATGCCGGCTGTGGCGTCGGCAGCCTGACCTTGCCGCTGGCGCAGCTGGGCGCCGGCTCGATTGCCGCCTCCGACCTCTCGGGGGCCATGGTCCAGGAAGCCGAGCGCCGGGCCAATGAAGCCGGCATCGCCCCAGGGCGCGTCAGCTACCTGGCCTCCGACCTGGAGAGCCTGAGCGGCAGCTACGACACCGTGGTCTGCCTGGATGTCTTCATCCACTACCCCCAGGAACCCGCCGAGGACATGGTGCGCCACCTCGCCTCCATGGCTGAGAAGCACCTGATCGTCAGCTTTGCCCCCTACACACCGGTGTTGGCGGTGCTCAAGAAGATCGGTCAGCTCTTCCCCGGCCCCAGCAAAACCACCCGCGCCTACACCCTGCGCGAGAAGGGAATTGTCCAGGCCGCTGAAGCGGCGGGCTTCGTGCTCAAGCGCCGCAGCCTGAACAAAGCCCCCTTCTATTTCTCACGGCTGCTGGCCTTCGAGAAGGCCTGAGGGCAGGGGCGCCTCCAGCGCCAAACCCCTCGGCTCCAAACGCAGGCGATGGGCATGGAGCTGGTAGCCACCGGCTCCGGGCAGCACCTCAGGGCGCGCCGCGCCGCCCGGCAGATACAAGGGATCCCCCAGCAGTGGGGAGCCCAAGGCGGCGGTGTGAATCCGGATCTGGTGGGGCCGGCCCGTCGCAATCTCCACCTCCACCAAACAGCCCTCCGGCCGGCGCTCGAGCAGGGTCAAGGCACTACGGGACTCCAGGGCTGAGGGATCGCCCGGGAGGGCCGCGCACCACAACTGCCCCAGCAGCGCATGGGGCCGCCGGCCAATGGGAACCGTGATCGCTCGGCTCTCGCCGCAGCGCCAGTCGGCCGCCAAGGGCTCGGTCAGGGCGCGGTAGACCTTCCGGCAGCCCCGGCTGACGGCTGATGCTGCGGTGCTCTCCCGCAGCTGGGCACTGAGCTGCGCCCGGGTCTCCCGCTGCCGCGCGCAGACCAGCAGGCCCGAAGTGAATCGCCCCAGGCGATGCACGGGCCGGGCCTCGGGCGCCCAGGCCTGGAGCTGCGTCAGCAGGGTGTGTTCGAGAAACCCGCCGGCGGGCAACACCGGCAGGCCACTGGGTTTGTTCAGCACCAGCAGATCACCGTCATCGAAGACGACCGCGCGCTGACTCAGCACCGGCACGGCGGCCTCCTCCCAGGGGGGCCGATGCCAGATCAGCTGATCCCCGGCTGCCAACGCTGCATCGGCCCGGAGCTGCTGGCCGTTGCACCAGATCTCACCGGCGGCCAGGCGCTCCCTCCACACCGACGGATCGGAATGGCCATAGCGCTCGGCGTAGTAGCCAACCGTGCTCTGGGCGGCCGCCTGGACCCGGTCCCGGTAGCGGTGACCGCGGTTGAGGGCCGCCGGCAGCCAGGCCCTACTCAACCAGGCCGTTTTCGAGGGCGTAGCGCACCAGCTCCGTGCGGCTGGCGGTGCCGGTCTTGGTGAACAGCCGGCTGACGTACTTCTCGACGTTGCGGATCGAGGTCTCCAGACGCCGGGCGATCTCCTTGTTCATCATTCCCTCCGCCACCAGCTGCAGCACCGAGGCCTCCCGGGGGGTGAACTCGTGCTTGACCGCCGCGGTGGGCTGCTTGCTGCCACCGGTGGCCAGCAGGGAGCGGATCTCGGTGATCTGCTTGGCCATCTGGCCGATGTCCGCATCGGCAAAGCGGGCGGCCTCGGTCAACAGGCGCTCCTGGCGCTTGACCACGTTGTGCACCCGGGCCACCAGCTCGTCGGGGTCAAACGGCTTGGGGATGTAGTCGTCGCAGCCGGCCTGGAAGCCCTCGATGCGATCGGCCGTCATGCCCTTGGCCGTCAAGAAAATGACGGGGGTGCCGCCCAGGCGCTCGTCCTCCCGCAGCTTGCGCAGCAGGCCGTAGCCATCCAGGCGGGGCATCATCACGTCGCTGATCACCACATCCGGCAGCAGCTCCTGGGCCTTGGCCCAGCCGTCCTCTCCATCGACGGCCGTCGTGACGACAAAGCCCTCGTCTTCGAGGTAGGCCTGCACGGCCGTGCGCAACCCCGGTTCGTCATCCACCAACAGCAAACGGGCTGGTGCCGCTGGCGTGACGTCTTGTTGGGTATCAGGTTCGAGGCTCATCGCCGCAATCTATCGAGGGTTTCCAGGCAGGACCTGCTGCTGCTCGATCAGCTGGCCGGAGTAGCCCAACTGCTTGGCCAGGGCCGTGAGGGTGGCGGGATCCTTGCCGGCCTGCTCGGGGAAACAGGCGGCCCACCAGATCTTGTGATCCAAGCGGTTGGCCTCGGTGACCTGGCCGCCGGGGTTGAGCTCCTTGATCAAGAGTTCGTTGCGGCGCTTGGTCAGGCGCATCGGCGCACTGGCACTGCAGCGCAGGTTGTCCACGGCCAGCTCCACCCCAGTCGGGGATTCCACCCAGACGACGATGGTTCGCGCCGTGGGGTCATTGGGATCGGGCTTCACGCCGTGCACCCCAATCAGGTGCACCCCCTCGATCGTTCCCCATTCCCGCAGCACCACCAGATCGGCCGGGCGCTGCTCCGAGGGCTTGAAGAAAACGCCATCGCGCACCTCCTGGGCCTGGGCGCCCAGCCCTGCAGCGGCGGCGGCGCCCAGCAGCAACGACAGCAGTGCAATGCGACGGCCCATGGCGCCCGAGTTCGGCAGCATGGTTGCCAGCATGGGCGTCCATGGCCTCCGGCGTCACCTATCTCGACTATCAATCCACCACCCCCTGCGATCCGGCGGTGGTGGAAGCGATGGCGCCCTGGTGGAGCGACGCGTTCGCCAACCCCGCCAGTCGCCTGCATCGACCCGGGCTGACCGCCGCTGCGGTGGTCCAGCAGTCCAGGACCGCCATCGCCGGCGCCCTGGGTCTGACGGCTGAAGAGCTGATCTTCTGCAGCGGTGCCAGCGAAGCCAACAACCTGGCGATCAAGGGGGTGGCGGAGGCGGAGTTACGTCGCGGCGGCACCCGCCGGCGCCTGATCTGCCTGGCGACCGAGCACCGGGCCGTGCTCGATCCGATGCGCTACCTGGCGGGGCATGGCTTTGAGCTGGTCTGCCTAGCGCCCCAGGCCAATGGACTGATCGACCTGCAGCAGCTCGAGGCCGCCCTGAGCCCGGAGACACTGCTCGTCAGCGTCATGGCCGCCAATAACGAGATCGGCGTTCTCCAGCCGCTCGAGGCCATCGGCCAGCTCTGCCGCCAGCAGCAGGTGCTGTTCCACTGCGATGGCGCCCAGGCGGTCGGCCATCTGCCCCTGCAGCCGCGCGCGCTCGGCATCGACCTGCTCAGCTTCAGCGGTCACAAGCTCTATGGCCCCAAAGGCATCGGCGCCCTGGCCATCGCCCCTGGGGTCGATCTCGCGCCGCAACAGCACGGGGGCAGCCAAGAGCGGGGCCTGCGGGCGGGGACCCTGCCGGTGCCCTTGATCGTCGGACTCGCCAAGGCCGTGCAGCTGGCCGAGGCGGATCGCGAGGCGCGGGGGCTGCGGCTCGCCGGGCTGCGGGATGCCCTCTGGCAGCGCTGCCAGGCCCTGGGCGGCATCCAGCGCAACGGCGCCGAAGCCCCCTGCCTGCCCCACAACCTCAACATCAGCATCAAGGGCGTCGAGGGCACCGCCCTGCATCAAGCCCTGCGCCGCAGCCTGGCGGTCAGCAGCGGCTCCGCCTGCGCCGCGGGCGAACCCTCCCACGTGCTCCAAGCCCTGGGCCGCAGCCGCCTGGAGGCCGCCGCCTCGGTGCGCTTCAGCCTGGGGCGCTCGAGCAGCGGCGCCGATGTGGAGCGGGCGGGGGACGTCCTGGAGGAAACGCTCAAGACCCTTCGCCGGGCCTAGCGCTTCAAAAGCTCAACATTGGTAGGCAGGCGCTGTCGCGGTCGCTACTTTCCGGCCAAACACCTGCTTTTTCGATGGGATTGCCCACCCCAGGCACCAACAAGCTCTCGATCCTGCGAGCGATTGAGGATGGCTGGCAGGCCTTCTGCCGCGCCCCCTGGCCCTTCGTGCTGTTCCAGGTGCTGGTGCTGGTGATCATGGCCCCCTTCATCGGCCTGATCACCAGCGGCCTGCTGCACCTGGCCCTGGGCGCTCCGGCCCTGCTTCATCCCGTCGCCACCAAGATCGGCCTGGTGGTCGGAATCATCGGCTACATCATCGTGGCCCTCTGGGCCGCCGTGGGGCTGACCCGCGGTGCCTGGACCAGCCTCGAAGGCCAGAAACCCAGCTTCAGCAGCTTCACCCGCTGGGATAGCGATGCCAGCGGCCGCCTCTTCGGCTCCAGCCTGCTGCTGGTGATCGTGCTGGCCGTCGTGGGCGCCGTCGCCTGGGGCATCGGCTTCGGCCTCGGCAAGGTCAACACCGTGCTGTTCTGGATCCCCGTGATCGCCTTCGCGATCTTCAAGATCTGGTTGGTCGTCACCCAGCAATTCCTGGTGCCGATGTCCCTTTATGGCACCAAGCGTCCTGTGGAGACCCTGCAGGCCGGCATCGACGGGGTCAACCCCAGCTGGTGGACCGTGCTCTGGTTCGTGATCGTCGAGAGCGTCGTCGCTGGCGTCGCCTACCTGTTCAACGCCGGTGGCCTGCTGGTCCTCGCTCCGGTGCTGATCTGCGTGAGCACCGCGGCCTACCGCCAGCTGTTCGGCAGCCAGGACCACACCGGGATCATGAGCAACAACTGATCAGCTCAGATCGCGCCGCCTAGCGACGCGCCATTTCGCGGAACGGCTGCGAGGGTTGGAGCTCTGCTCCTCCTCTCCAGCCGTTTCTGGTTTTCGGGTCACCCGTTGCAGCCGCTCATCACTGCTGAAGGCGGTTTTGACGCGGCGATCCTCAAGGGAGTGGAAACTGATCACCCCCATCAGGCCGCCGGGCTCTAACCAGTCGGGGGCTTGCTGGAGCAGGCGATCCAGGACCCCCAGTTCATCGTTGACGGCGATGCGCAGGGCCTGGAAGGTGCGGGTCGCGGGATGGATCCGTCCGCGGCGCGCCTTGGGCGCGTAGCAACCCGCCACCAGGTAGGCCAGGGCATCGGTGCCGGCGAAGGGCCCCTGTTCAGCGAGGTGCTGCTTGATCTTGCGGGCGATGCGGCGGGAGAGCCGCTCCTCTCCGTAGGCGTAGATCAAATCCGCCAGCTCCGTCTCCTCCAGGCGCTCGATCAGCTCCGCCGCGGTCTCACCGGCCTGCGGGTTCATGCGCATGTCCAGGGGACCGTCCTGGCGAAAGCTGAAGCC
>NZ_JAFMNJ010000013.1:0-1254 GCF_017859255.1 Vulcanococcus sp. DEBay_Sum29NL08_54 | reverse complement strand
CCAGCGGAGGTGTAAGCAACGGGCCCTTCCTTCCTAAGATCCCGCCAGCGAGCCCTCTTCCTCGGCCCCATGACGCAGCTGGAAACGCGCACGGAGCCGATGGTGGTCAACTTCGGGCCCCACCACCCCTCGATGCACGGGGTGTTGCGGCTTGTGGTGACCCTGGACGGTGAGGACGTGGTGGATTGCGAGCCGGTCATCGGCTACCTCCACCGCGGCATGGAAAAGATTGCCGAGAACCGCACGAACGTGATGTTCGTGCCCTACGTCAGCCGCATGGACTATGCGGCTGGGATGTTCTACGAGGCGATCGTGGTCAACGCCCCGGAGCGCCTGGCCGACGTGCCGGTGCCCAAGCGGGCCAGCTACATCCGCGTGTTGATGCTTGAGCTCAACCGCATCGCCAACCACCTGCTCTGGCTTGGCCCCTTCCTGGCGGACGTGGGCGCCCAGACGCCGTTCTTCTACATCTTCCGCGAGCGGGAGATGATCTACGACCTCTGGGAAGCAGCCACCGGTCAGCGTCTGATCAACAACAACTACTTCCGCATTGGTGGTGTTGCCGCGGACCTGCCCTACGGCTGGCTGGACAAGTGCCTGGACTTCTGCGACTGGTTCGGCCCCAAGATCGACGAATACGAAAAGCTGATCACCAACAACCCGATCTTCCGCAAGCGGATTGAGGGTCTCGGCACGATCACCCGCGAGCAGGCGATCAACTGGAGCCTGTCGGGCCCGATGCTGCGTGCCTCCGGGGTGCCCTGGGACCTGCGCAAGGTCGACCACTACGAGTGCTACGACGACTTCGACTGGAACGTGGCCTGGGAGAAGGAAGGCGACTGCTTCGCCCGCTACCGCGTGCGCATTGAGGAGATGCGCCAGTCCCTGAAGATCCTGCGGCAGGCCTGCGAAATGATCCCCGGCGGCCCGACCGAAAACCTGGAAGCCCGCCGCATGGCCGAGGGCAAGGGCAGCGAATTCGCTGGCTTCGACTATCAGATCGTGGCCAAGAAAGTGGCGCCCACGTTCAAGATCCCCAACGGAGAGCTCTACACCCGCCTGGAATCCGGCAAGGGTGAGATCGGTGTATTCCTGCAGGGCAACAACGATGTGACCCCCTGGCGCTTCAAGATCCGCGCGGCGGACTTCACCAACCTGCAGATCCTTCCCCACATCCTCAAGGGGGCCAAGGTGGCCGACATCATGGCGATCCTGGGCTCGATCGACGTGATCATGGGCTCGGTTGACCGCTAA